>CAZVRN010000075.1:0-10714 GCA_964629485.1 uncultured Thermodesulfobacteriota bacterium
GCGGATAAGGACATCCCGGGAATCATGACCCCCCTGCTCGCCCGGGCCGACGCTTTATATCTAACCCGGCCCGAATATTTTCGCGCAGCCGATCCTCAAGCCCTGGCCGAGGCAGCCAGGGGGTTCAAGGGGCCGCTGACCATCCGGCCCGGGGTTTCAGAGGCCATTGACACAGCCAAAAAAGCCGCCGGTCGCAAGGACCTCGTCTTAATTACCGGCTCGCTTTACACGGTCGGTGAGGCCCGCTCTTATATCACCGGGGAGCAGGAGTTTTAACGATCTGCATCTTTACCTCCAAACGTATTGATGATATGAAAACAGGGACGAATCAACATCAATCTTTTTCACGGCCGGGCAGGATGATTTACATGCGGCTCCGATCAGTCTTGCTAATATCCGTAATCCTCGTTTTGATTCCCTTGGCGGCGGCAGCCGGGCAGGCGAGGATAACCGTCGGCGGCGCCGGGGGGTGGACGATTACGGCCGACCAGATTGTTCGAAACAGCCGGTCTGGCATCATTGAACTGAAGAAGCATGTTCTTTTGAAACATGAAGGGGAACGCATGGAAGCCGATTATGTCCGCTTCCATGAAGCAAGCAGGCTGGTCGAAGTCAGGGGCGAAGTGGTTTTTGAGTCGGCCGATTTCAGGATAACCTGCCAAAGATTGATCCTTGATTTGAAAAATAACGTCGGCAAGATTTATCTTGGCACCATATTTTTCCCTTCAAACAATTATTATATATCCGGCGATGAGATCGAAAAAACCGGCCCGGATACCTTCCGCGTGAGCCAGGGGCAGGTAACGACCTGCGAGGGGCCTTCCCCGGCCTGGACCTTTTCGGCGCGAAACATCAAAGTGAAGCGCGAGGGCTACGCCTCGGCCACCAACGCTACCCTCTCCACCCGCTACTTCCCTGTTTTTTACACGCCGCTGATCATTTTTCCGGTGAAGAATAAAAGACAGAGCGGCTTCCTGATACCAGAAATCAAAACCTCTGACAGAGATGGCACCGGTATCAACCTGCCTTATTTCTGGGCCATTTCCGACAGTAAGGATATGACTCTTTCTCTGACTTCACTCTCCAAAAGAGGCCAGAACTACGGCCTGGAATTTCGCTACCGTGATTGGGGCGGAATGGGCGTCTACAATATTGATTATCTCAACGATCAACGGGCCCAGACCGTAACACTTCCGGACGGCGGGATTGAAACCTATAAGCGCCGCTACTGGTTGCGGGGAAAATCCAACCTGACCACGGACAGCGGTTTTGAAATTAAATTCGACTTGGATTACGTCAGTGACCCCAAACTGCTTCCGGAATTCGAACGAACCTCCTTTGGCTTCAATAAAACCAATAAACAATTCATTGATGAATTTGGCAGAGGCCTGGCCGAACCTCGCGATCCGTACCGCAAATCTAGCTTCTTGATCTCAAAACAAGTTGACCCGATGCAGCTCAATATGGCTCTTGAATTAACCGATAATGTCAGCTCCTCTGATAACCGGGACACCCTCCAGCGCCTGCCTCGAATCAACCTGGATATGCCCCGAACCGCTGTCGCCGGAACGCCCTTTTTCTTTAGCATGGATTCAAGCTACACCTACTTTGAGAGAAAGACCGGGGGGCGGGGCAGCCGTTGGGACATCTATCCTCGTTTATACTGGCCCACAAATCTTTTCGGCTGCCTGGACACGGACCCTTCGATCGGTTTTCGGGAGACGGTTTACTTTGCTGACGACTTGGGAAATTCGGCTCCGGACCGCAAATTAGAATCCCGGGAGCTGATGGATATCGAGCTGGAGATGTCGACCAGTTTTTCGCGAGTCTTCAACCTGAACCGGGGGAGGCTCGAAAAAATCAAGCACCGGGTCAAACCGGAACTGACCTACAGGCTGGTCTCGGGCACGAATTATGACGAGCTGCCCTATTTTGACTTCCTGGATCGAATCCCCAGAGAGGAGATTATCGAGTACGGGCTGGTAAGCTATCTGGTGGTTAAAAACAGACCGGAGGCAAAGGGTTCCCCGGCCAAAGGTGTATCCGGTTTACCCCCGTCTTATAATGAACTCCTACGCTTTAAACTCTCCAGAACATATAATCTGCTCGAGGCCCGCCACGACCCGGCCGGTGCCTCCCATGGCCCCTGGAAGGCTGAATACTCCCTGAATTTTCTTCCGTACTTTCAAATAGAGGGCCAGAGTGAATACGACACGAATAGTCAGAATTTTACCCAGCACACCATTGAACTCAATCTTGAGGATAAGCGCGCGGACAAAGTCTCAATTCAATACAACTTTGACAAAAACAATTACGAGGAAATTTATTATCATCTTTATTTGACCTTGAGTCAAAGGATATCCCTCGAATTCGAAAACCGCCGTTCACTGAGTGAAAACCTTGATATCGAGACCGTCTATCGACTGGCCTACAACGCTCAGTGCTGGGGAGTTCAGCTCGAATATGTTAACCGTCCTGATGATCAATCCCTGCTGGCTCTGTTCAGCCTCGCCGGTTTAAGCAAGATTGGCACCGGTTTAATCAAGCCCCCCTGGCACTGGTAACCGAATGATTACGGCCGGCCGGCTGCGCCATGAACATGATGGGTAAAAAAACTTTCCCCACGCTGAATGAGGTGATCCTTCTCCTGGGCTCGTGTTTTATACTGCTCTATATCCTGGCTATGCCTCTGCAGAAATGGAACCTGCGCTTCGGCCTTCTGGTCACGCAACTGGTAATCTTTTTGGCCTGCCCTTTTTTAATGATGCTCATGTTCGGGGTGCGTTTTAAAACGACATTCCGGCTGGCCCGTCCGCCTGTAAAAGCCATGGTCATGCCGATTTTTATTGCGCCCGCCCTTATTTTTCTGCTTTCAGAACTGATGGTCCTTCAGAACTTGTATCTTCCCGCTCCTGAATATTACCGGGAAGCGATAAAAAGACTTGGCAGCGAACCGGGGAATCCATTTGAATTCATTCAGGTGATCATCCTGATATCTCTCCTGCCCGGGATATGCGAAGAGCTGATGTTCCGGGGTGTTGTCTTGAGCGGGATGCTCCAGAAACTGTCTGCGGCCCGGTCCATTATCCTGGCGGCCGTTGTTTTCGGGGCATTTCATTTAAGTCCCTACCATTTTATGCCTGTCTTTCTGATCGGGCTGGTGCTGGGGTATATTACGGTCAGAACGGGCAGCATTTTCCCGGCCATGTTTGTCCATGTTTTATATAACGCCGTTGCTTTTTCAGTCAGAGAAATTTCCGGACCGGCCGCAGTTTCCTGGCTCGGGCAAACCGACCATGTGCCGGTTCCAATCCTGGTTGTTTCCGGGGTGGTCCTGTTGGTATCTTTATTAATGCTGCCTCAAAGCAGGCCGCGGAATTTGGAAGCCGCTTCGGTCTAAAAACCAGGCAAGGCTTTTCAGGGGCGTGGATTTTTATTATACTGGGGTCAGACTTATTCCGATAAAAAACAAGCGCCGCGTACCTGGTTATTTTTTTAATTAATATTTCTCTAACATATGTATTCTATCCTTACCAGGAAGCTGATTGTTATGGAGCGGTTATGGCAACCCCTCACCTGTTGATCATAGAAGATGATGAAGATATCCAGGAACTGCTCGAGTACAACTTCAGGCTGGAAGGATACCGGGTAAGCCGGGCCGCTACCGGGGAGAGCGGCCTTGAGACTGCCCGTCGCGAGAAGCCGGATTTGATCATTCTTGACCTCATGCTGCCCGGCTTGAACGGACTGGACGTCTGCCGGTCGCTTAAGGCGAATTCCGATACCCGGTCAATCGCTATTTTAATGCTCACGGCCAAAGGAGAGGAATCCGATATTGTGGTGGGTCTGGAACTCGGGGCGGACGATTATGTAACCAAGCCGTTCAGCCTAAAGGTCCTGCTGGCCAGAATCCGGGCTGTTCTTCGCCGCAAAACCGAGCCTGGAGAAGAAAAGGTGCGGAAAGGCGACAGGCCCCTTGAAATAAAGGATTTAACCATCCATCCGGGCCGGCGCGAAGTGCGGCTCAAGGGGCAACTAGTGGATCTCACGACCACGGAATTCAATCTTCTTCATTTTTTGATTAAACGGCCGGGCTGGGTCTATACCCGCCAGCAGATTATTGACGCGGTCTGGGGGGAAGACCATTTTATCACCGACCGCGCAGTTGACGTGCAGGTTGTCGGTTTGCGTAAAAAACTAGGTGACGCCGGACAAAATATCGAGACAGTCCGCGGTGTCGGCTATCGTTTCAGGGAATGAGCCGTGCGTAAAACACGATTGTTCTGGCAGCTTTATTCAGCTTTCTTGCTGGTTATCGCACTCTCCGTGGTCGCGGTCGCCTGATATAGCTCCAGGCAAATCAGGAGCTTCTTTCTTAACCAAACCGGGGATAATCTGAAAATCAGGGCCTACCTTTTTCAAAATAATATTTCCGGGCTCGACGTACTGAAAAATTCAGAATATATAAATTTTCTGTGCAAAAAACTCGGCCGGGTCTCACGCACCCGCTTTACCGTTGTTTTGCCCGGCGGCCTCGTGCTGGGCGATTCCGAACGTCCAAGCCGCCTCATGGAAAATCATGCGGACCGGCCGGAAATTATTCAAGCCTTAAAAGGTGAGATCGGGCGGCAGATACGCAGAAGCGCGACCCTCAATCAGAAAATGATGTATGTGGCTGTTCCGGTCAGGCTGGACGGCCGCATTGCGGCTGTTATCCGAACTTCCGTGGCCATAAGTTCCATTGATCAGACGCTCCATGAAATTTACAGCAGAATCGTTATCTGGGGGCTGATCATCCTCCTTGCCGTGGCAATGCTTAGTCTCTTGCTTCCTCGCCGTCTCAGCCGGCCTTTAGAGGAATTGAAGAAAGGAGCTGAGCGTTTTGCCCGCGGCGAGCTGAATTTAAAAATACATGTTTCGGCTTCAGAAGAAATCAATACCCTGGCCGAGATGATGAACACCATGGCCGCCCAGCTTGATGAACGCATTAACATGATAGCCCGCGAAAACAATGAAAAAGAAGCGATTCTTTCCGGGATGACCGAAGCGGTTGTGGCCATTGATCAGGATGAAAAGATCATTCATTTGAACCAAACCGCGGCCAGGTTTCTGGACACGAAACCAAAAAAGGCCGAAGGCCGCTTTATTCATGAAGTTATAAGGAATCCCAACCTCCAGCAGTTTGTACGCCGGACATTGGAAGCCGAGAAGCCGGTTGAGGGGGATGTGGTCATCCCGGGAAAAGAAGATCGTTTTTTACGGGCATACGGGACGATTCTGCGGAATGCGGATAATAACAGAATCGGCGCCTTGATAGTTTTAAATGATATGACAAATATATATCGGCTGGAGAATATCAGGCGCGAATTCGTAGCCAATGTCTCTCATGAGCTTAAAACACCCATAACATCCATCAAGGGTTTTGTGGAGACGCTTCGCGAGGGGGCGATGAATAATCCGGCCGAGGCTGAGCGGTTCTTGGCCATCATTGCCAGGCATGTGGACCGTCTCGAAGCGATTATAGAAGACCTTCTGAGTTTATCCCGCATCGAGCAAGAGGCTGAAAGAAGGCGTATTACACTGAACATGACAAACATCAAGGAGGTGCTTCAATCCGCCCGGCTAGCCTGCGAGACCAAGGCCCTTTCCAAAGAGATTGCACTCGACCTTTCCTGCCCCGATGACCTGACAGCCTCCTTGAACGCTCAACTCATTGAACAGGCTGTTGTGAACCTCATTGACAACGCCCTGGCCTATAGTGAGCCGGGAAGCGATGTACATATCCAGGCTGAACAAAGGGACAAAGAGTTAATCATCAGCGTGATTGACCATGGTTGCGGCATAAGTGAAGAACATCTGCCGCGTCTTTTTGAGCGTTTTTACCGGGTGGATAAATCCCATAGTAAAACAAAAGGAGGCACCGGGCTGGGACTGGCTATCGTTAAACATATCGTGCAGTCCCACGGCGGTTATGTCACCGTTGAAAGTCGGCCCGGCCAGGGAAGCAGGTTCGATTTGCATCTGCCTGAGAATCAGAGTCCCGATTCATAGTCCTTCCTTAAAACCGCGAATTCATTCTATCATAATCCCCCAAAAAAACTGAACAAATACCAGTTACCCTCCTTTAAAATTGGGTTCTTCTAAAGGCTGTCTCAAAATCGCTGTTTTTTAAGAGGACTTGAATAATAGGAGGGGAAAAATAAAACGCGGCTAATGAAATATAAACAATTCCCTAGCAAAACCCTAACACTTTTAAACCATAATTAATAAAATTTTAGGAGGAGGAAAAAACAGTAATGAAAATTAAGGGATTATTTATAGCGGGACTGATTTTTACTTTTTGCCTTTCGGCCGGCCCGGCTTGGGCCGGCACTCTGGTCATTAAGGGCTCCACAACTGTTTTACCCATTGTTCAGAAGGTTGCGGAAAAATACATGCGTGAAAACCCGGATGTCAGGATTTCCATTTCCGGCGGCGGGTCTGGCAATGGCATCAAAGCACTTATCGATAAATCCACGGATATCGCCATGAGTTCCCGCTTCATCAAGGACAAAGAAGTGAAACTGGCGATTGAAAAGGGCTCCTACCCGGTGCCTTTTGCCGTGGCCTATGACTGCATCGTACCTGTGGTGCATCCGGGCAATCCCATGACCAACATCACCCTTGAACAGCTTAAAGCCGTGTACAAAGGTAAAATTAAAAACTGGAAAGAATTCGGCGGGCCCAAGAAAAAAATCGTGGTCATCTCCCGCGACACTTCTTCAGGCACTTATGAAGTTTGGGAAAAGAAGGTCATGAAAAAAGAAAGGGTCTTCCCGGGCGCGCTCTTGCAGGCCTCAAACGGCTCCGTGGTGCAGGCCGTTGCCAAAAATAAAAACGCCATCGGGTATATTGGCCTCGGTTACCTTGATAAATCTGTGAAGGCCTTAAAAGTGAATAATATCAAGGCATCTGCAGAAACAACTCTAAGCGGCCGTTACCCTATCAGCAGAGTTTTATTTATGTTTACACCCGGCTGGCCACACGGCGAGGCTCTTGACTTTATCAATTACATGATAAATCCAAAGAAAGGCCAGGCCCTGGTTCGTGAAGTCGGATATGTGCCTCTCTATTAATAAGAAAAATCAAAGCTGCGTGACCTGGATCATTAAAGCGCGGCTTTTGTCAGGTGAACTGGAGCGTGTTTAAAAATCGTATGATACAAAAAAAGGGGATTCATCTCCTTTTTCTTGTCACCGGGCTCGCCTCGGTCATTATCCTGGCCTTAATCGTCGTTTTTCTGTTTCTTGAAGGTCTGCCCATCTTCACCAAGATATCTATAAAGGCGTTTCTGTTCGGCCGCTACTGGTATCCCACGTCTGAGCCTCCGGATTTCGGTATTTTCCCGATGATTGCGGGATCCCTGAGCGTGACTGTCCTGGCTTCGATCATTTCGGTTCCATTGGGAATCATGACCGCGATTTACCTGGCGGAAATCGCTTCATCGAGGCTGAGGGAAATCGTCAAACCAATCGTTGAACTGCTGGCCTCGCTCCCGTCAGTGGTGATCGGCTTTTTTGGTATGGTGGTCGTGGCGCCGCTGCTTCAGGACCTTCTGGGCATACCCGTGGGTTTGAACCTGTTTAACGCTTCCCTGATGCTCGCCTTTATGTCCATACCGACCATATGCAGTCTTTCGGAGGACGCTGTTTTCAGCGTGCCGCACGAGTTGAAGGAAGCTTCTTTCGCCCTGGGGGCGACGCACTGGCAAACCATCGCCCGGGTGGTCATACCGAGTTCCATATCGGGAATCAGCACCGCCGTTATCCTGGGCATGTCCAGGGCCATCGGTGAAACCATGGTCGTGCTCATGGTGGCCGGAGGCGCTGCCATGGTGCCAGGCTCGATTTTTGATCCGGTCAGGCCCATGCCGGCCAGCATTGCGGCCGAAATGGCGGAAGCTCCATTTAGAAGTGATCACTACTACGCCCTTTTCGCCATAGGAATCGTCCTGTTTTTGTTCACATTACTCTTCAATGTGCTTGCAGACTATATTTCTAATAAATACAGGCAGGCCGGCGCGGCGACCCTTTAAGAATGTAGTTGAATCAGCGATGAATGGGATTAAGACAAAAACAGGAGGCATCATACAAATGAATTCGGCTTTTTCAACCGGAAAAACCGTTAACCCGCCTCGTTCTTTGTCCGGCGCGAAAACACCCAAAACAGCCCGCGGGACAGGAGAACTTCCCGGATCAGGGAGCGCTCCGTTTAGCGAGAAGTCCAGGGGTTTGGTGGAGAAGGCTTCAGGCCCTCCGCTGTCCCTGACCCTTGGAAAGAGCCGCAATTTATCCCAGGCAATCATGTTTATTCTTTTTCGTATTGCCACCCTGATTAACGCCCTGGCCGTACTGGTTGTTATTTCCTTTTTGGTGGCCAAGGGATGGCGGGCCATAAATTGGACCTTTTTGACTCAACCCCCCTTGGAATCCATGACAAAGGGAGGGATCCTGCCCTGCATCGTTGGGACGGCGGCTCTCGGCGTGGGCGCTATTCTCATTGCCCTGCCAATAGGGCTTGCCTCGGCCATTTATCTGCATGAATACGCGAGATCGGGCCTGGCGCTGCGTTTGATTCGTCTCGGCATCAATAATCTGGCTGGTGTGCCTTCGGTTGTCTTCGGCCTTTTCGGTTTGGCCTTTTTCGTAGTCTGGCTGCATTTGGGGGTCAGTATTCTTTCCGGCGCTTTGACTCTGGCCGCCATGACCTTACCGGTGATTATCGCTTCGTCCGAAGAGGCTTTGAAAGCGGTTCCCGACTCATATCGGGAGGCTTCCCTGGCCCTTGGAGCCACAAAATGGCAAACTATTTACCGGGTTGTGCTCCCGGCGGCTCTGCCGGGTATTCTTACCGGGGCTATTTTGGGTCTGGGGCGGGCCGCTGGTGAAACAGCGCCGATCATGTTTACAGCGGCCGTTTTTTATACGCCCAAACTGCCCCGTTCTATTTTTGATGAGGTCATGGCCCTGCCCTATCACATTTACGTGTTGGCCACGGCCGGTACCGAAATCGAGAAAACGCGGCCCCTTCAGTATGGAACGACGCTCGTTTTAATCATACTGGTGTTTGGTCTTAACCTGGCGGCCGTCATTTATCGCTCACGCCTGCGAAGACGCTGATATCGGGTGAAAAAAGATTCCTGAGTTGACAACAGAGAACCGGCCCATAAGGATGGAAGTGCAGGAGCTCAACTTTTTTTACGGCTCCGTCAAAGCCCTGCACGATATTTCTCTCAAGTTTTACACCAATCAGGTCACGGCCCTGATCGGGCCGTCGGGCTGCGGTAAAAGCACCCTGCTGAGGTGCCTGAACCGCATGAACGATCTGATTCCCCGCACCCGGGTTGAAGGCCGGGTCCTGCTGGACGGCCAGGACATATACCACCCCAAAATTGACGTGGTCAGCCTGCGCCGTTATATCGGAATGGTCTTTCAAAAGCCCAACCCCTTTCCAAAAACCATTTTTGAAAACATCGCCTATGGGCTTCGCCTAAAAGGCATCAGAAATAAATCTTTTATTGCCGACCGGGTGGAAAAAAGTTTGATGCAGGCGGCCTTATGGGATGAGGTCAAGGACAGAATTCATAAATCAGCCCTGGGCCTGTCAGGCGGGCAGCAGCAGCGGCTTTGCATTGCCCGCGCGTTGGCCGTTGAACCCGAGGTGCTTCTCATGGATGAACCGGCCTCGGCTCTGGACCCGATTGCCACGCAAAAAATTGAGGAGTTGATTCACCGGCTAAAAGAACTGTATACTATTATCATCGTGACTCACAACATGCAGCAGGCTGCGCGGGTTTCTGACATCACGGCCTTCTTTTACATGGGAAAGCTCATTGAGGTGGATCAGACCAAGATCCTGTTCACCCGCCCGAAGTTACAGCAGACATCGGACTATATTACCGGGCGTTTCGGGTAAGATCCGAGAAAAAGGACGGTTTCATGATCAGGCATTTCAGAGTCGAGCTGGAAAAACTGAAGAAAAGAATCCTTGCCCTGGGCGCAATGGTGGAAGATCGCGTTCGTCTGGCCATTAAAGCGACCAGCACCAGAGACGGAGAACTGGCTGAGAAGATCATCAAGCTGGATTATGAAATTAATGAAGCGGAAGTGGAAACCGAAGAAGAATGCCTGAGAATTCTGGCCTTATATCAGCCCGTGGCCGCAGACCTCAGATTCATCACGGCCGTGATAAAAATAAACAATGACCTGGAAAGAATAGGAGACGAAGCGGTTAACATCGCCGAGAGGGTCGTCATCCTGTCCAAACGGCCTGACCTGGCCAACCCGTTTGACTATACTGAAATGGGTCAAAAAGCCGAGACCATGCTTAAATACGCGCTCGATTCCCTGGTAAACCGGGATTCAGACCTGGCTTACAAAGTCTTCTTCCTTGACGATGAAGTGGATGAACTCAAAAACCAGGTCTATGACGTCATAAAAGATACTATTCGCGACCAGGCCGAAAACGCAGGCTTTTTGATTAACCTGCTTTTGATTTCCCGCCACCTTGAACGGATCGCGGATCTTTCCACAAATATCGCCGAAGAAGTGGTTTACATGATTGAAGGTGAAATCCTGCGCCATAAAAACGAGAAGCTGTGACCACCATCTTCATTTATGCCCGTGAATATCTTCCGGTATAATTAGTCGATCCTGAAAAACATGGTAACTTTTTG
>CAZVRN010000076.1:0-10641 GCA_964629485.1 uncultured Thermodesulfobacteriota bacterium
AATCAAGGATAAAAGCAAATCCATGCCGGACTACGCCGTGACCACGGTCATGGGTGTCAACCACAACGACTATGACCCGCGCAAACACAAAGTCATCTCAGGCGCTTCATGCACTACCACCTGCCTGGCCCACATGATGAAACCTCTTCTTGATTATTTTGGGATCAGAAGAATCCTTTCAACCTCAATGTCCACGATCCACGCCATCACATCCTCCCAGGCGGTCCTGGACCGAGTGCCAAAGGCCGGAGCGACTGATCTGAGAAAAACTCGAAGCGTAATGAACAACATTATCCTAACCTCAACCGGCGCCGCCAAAACTCTGGCCCTGGTAATACCAGAAATGAAAAATATAGGTTTCATCGCTGAATCGGTCAGAGTTCCCACGACCACAGGTTCGCTGATCATTCTTGTAGTGAACCTGCAGGATGACGCCTCGGGTGAATCTATACGGCGCGACCTGATAAACGACATTTATAAAAAAGCGGCCGCCGCCGATAAAAACGGCTATCTTCTTTATACAGAAAAGCAGAATGCCTCTTCAGATATTATTGGCCATCCAAGGGCGGCGGCAATTATCGAAGGCCATGAAACACACACTCGAACCGCTGAAATCAGTATTAATCTGGACAAGGTTCAGGGAGATAAGGCGAAAATCATTAAGAACCTTGGCGATGACATATTTAAAATTTCGGTTACCCAGGCAGTCATTTACGGCTGGTATGACAATGAGTTTGGAAGCTATGTCAACATGCTGGGAGACCGCACCGTCAGCGTGGCCGAAAGCCTGTAAATTAAAACCCGGCCGCCTTTTCCCGAGCGGCCGGGATGATCTCATCAGTTTACCTCAAGCTCACTTGCTCCGTTCCTTATAGGGCGGTATGCCTACCTCTTCCGCATTTAAAATACTCGGGGCTGCTTTCGGGGGGTCATCACTTAAAAAAGGAGATATATCGGGATCGTTCCAGGCGGGATAGCCCATCAGAATGCCGGCCACGTTACCAGCCGCGAGAATGGCCATGCCCTGGCGTGTCCAGCTGGTTGCAGAGCCGATGTGCGGCATGATAACAACGTTATCCAATTCGCTTAAGCCGGGTTTCATTTCAGGCTCATCCTCATAAACATCCAGCCCGACCCGAAAGTCTGGATGCTCCCGGCAATGCGCCACCAACGCCGCTTCATCAATCACCGGCCCACGGCTGGTGTTAATCAAGATTGCGTTTTCCTTCATCAGGGCCAACCGTTCCCGATTGATCAAATGCCGGGTTGTCTGGTCGAGCGGGAGGTGGAGGCTGACCAGGTCCGCCTCTCGAAGCACCTCTTCCACGCGTGCCGCACGTCTGACGCACACGGGTTCTTCACCCCGGGATTTCAAAAAAACCCCATAAGCGGCCATGAGGCCCTCCACGTCTTCTCGCTGATCACGGTCAAAGTAAATAAGATTCATCCGATGCCCTTCCACCATCATGCGGGCATATGCCGAGCCGATGCGGCCCATGCCGATCACGCCCAGGGTTTTTCGCCAAAGCAGTTCCCCCAGGAAGAGCGTCGGCAGCCAGCCCCTATATAAACCCGCACGCATGAAGCGGTCAGCCTCAACCACACGCCGTGCCGCTGCAAAGGACAGAGCCACGGCCATCTCGGCCGTAGTTTCGGTCAGAACGCCCGGCGTATTTCCGACCGGTATGGCCTGTTTTGAGGCGGCGTCCAAGTCCACATTGTTGTAGCCCACGGCGTAATTGCTGTAGGCCCTGCCTCCGGCGGTCTTCAAAGCCTCGAAAAGCTCTTCTCCCCACGTTTCGGTAAGCTGGCCGATCGCGCCGTCACAATGATCGCCGATCGAGGCCTTGATTTCGTCGGTGCTTAAAATATCCGTGGAAAGACATACTTCGACCTGACAGTCGGCCCGTATCAAAATTTCAAGCCACCGCTCTCCAGGCAATTCCTTGGTTACAATCACACGCTTACTTCCGGAAGGATTGTACACCTCCCATTCCAAATTGTTCAGCATAAGGCCCCCTCTCAAAACAATGAATCAAAGCCTAAAAATCATGACTCTACTCAAAAAATGAAACGAGGTGATTATATGCCCGAAAAATCCTGTCTTGCCAAGAAATTATTACAAAAACTACACGCACCAGGTACAGTTCCCCTTTTTTTCGAACAGCAAGGCCTTTTAAGAACCGGTGATTTTATCTAAATCGCGGCAGGGGAATACCTTATGGATGTTAAGGCCGGGACTGTATTCAAGCCGTTAAATGCGGGTGAGGGACTAAGTCTTTTTATGTCTCACACAAATGTATCTACAGGCTGGTCGGCAGGGAGTGTTGAAGGTTCCATGCCTCGCATTTGATCATATATAGCCAGAAATTTCTCGTAGGCGGATCCATTGCCCTGCGATTCGGACAATGGCGGAAGCAGTTCGACCTGATCCAGAGCGAGGGTAAATTCAGCCAGTGCATCTGTAAATGCAGCGTTTAAATCCTGAAGAAAGGACTGAAAACCGTTATGGGTCTCTGAAACCGGTTCCGGCCCTGGTTCGTTTTCCCCTTTCAGGATATACGGTTCCACAGGAGGTGCCGTTTCAGTTTCTGCATTTTCTGAAGGTGCAAGTTTATCCCCTCCCGTCGCAGTGAGCGCCGGTGCAAGGTATGATTCAAGGGTAACGATGAAAGCCTCAAATGCGCTGGCCACTCCGGCGATCAAATTACCTTTGGACGGATCATCAGAAGCTAAAAATTCATTCTTTACCTGGTCTACGGCTTGAACAAACGTTTCATAATCAGCCTGTACGTCAAGTGACTGGTCTTCATTTAACTGCTCAGACTGCAGAAGCGTCTCAATATCGGATTTAACCGTGTTCAGGACATCCGGGAGCCCATCTGCGACTACCGCCTTGACCGCATCCTGCTCCGCTGCATTCAGCTCATCGAAAAAGTTTATCCGAAGCCGAACATCGGCTACACCCTTGAAATGTCCTGCCTGTAAAAGACGTATCACTCCCTTAACCTTTTCGGGCGGATCTGGTTCAATGTCATTACCGATATCCACCTGGTTCGGGACGACATCTGAGATCCGGTTTTGTTCGGGCAGAAGTGTTTCTGCGCCATTATCCCCGGCAGATGGTTCATTTAAGCCGGAGTACAAAATCTGTGAGCTTAAGCCGGATATTTCCATGCCTCTTCCCTCCGGAATGGCGTCCAATTCCATGGTCCCAACAAAATTACTCGTTCTTAAGAGATCTCCCCTTATAATAAATCGGCCTAATCGGCAAATTACTTCAATGGAAAAACAAAAAAAGCCCGGCCTTCTCAAACCGGGCAAATTCAACAATCAGTTGAAATCAAGAGGGAAGATTTTTTCGGGGGCAGCAGCCCCCTTTTTCACTATGAAGTTCCGCCGCCATAAGCACCGCCCGCGGCTGCATGGTCTTCCTCTGCCTCTGCAGAAGCCGTCGAGGAAAGATATTCCTCTATCCAAATCGGGTCGCTCAATCTTTTAACTTCCTCTCCGTAGCGAATCATGCCTTCACAGTAAGCGGGGTCTTTTAACGCAATAGCCGCTTCCTCGTTGATCGGCGTGGCTCCTGAGCTGACAGCCGCCTGTTTAAAAACCTCGAAATGGTCTCTAATCACGCACGGGCACAGCCAGTTGTCCACCTTATGGCCGGGCTGTCTGTATCCGTATTCATCCTGCCATTTATTGATCGCTTTAAAGAAGGAACTCTTGAGGGGCGTATTGATGTTTCCCCCTGTCTCATATATTCGATGGATATTATCAGCCGCATACGGAACAAATACGCAGGGAGTTACATTACCGTGCCAGTCGATGTAATAGTAGCCGCCCCTGCGGCCCGCGCTGATACATCCGCCTGAAGCAGTTCCGCTGTTCCAGAAATCAGCCAGAAACACTTTTCGTTCCCTTACGATGCGCATCATCCTTTTATACATTTCAATCCGCTGTTCAGGCGTGACCATCATTTCAAGCGACTGACCGCGGCCGATGGGCATATATTGAAACAACCAGCCGTAAACGGCGCCCTGTTCCATGAAATAGAAATCTACGAGGCGGTCACTCGTGGTCACTTCCCAGTTATACCTTGTCGGCGTGACCGAAATGCCAAAAGGTACCCCATATTTCTGCAGGAGTTCAAAAGACTTCAAAATTCGTTTATAGGTCCCCTTGCCTCTTCTGGCGTCTGTCTCCTTTTCGAACCCTTCCACGGAGATGGCCGGCGTGACATTACCGAGTTCAGCCATACGCCTGGCACATTCATCGGTTATCAGTGTGCTGTTGGTGTAAAACATGAACATGTCATTAGAATGTCTTTCGAACATGTCAAGTAAACCGAATTTACCATCACGCCATAATAAAGGTTCGCCGCCGGAGATGGTCGTAAAATGAGAACCCCATAATTCTCTTTTCTCTCTCAAAATCCGGTCAAATATTTCAAAACTGAGGCTGACATGCTGCGTGGGATCGCTCGCGGAATAACAACCGGTGCATCGCAGGTTACATTTTCCCGTGGGACTTATGACCAGAAGCAGGGGAGGATCAAATCCCAGGGAATGTGAGGCCTTCTCATTATCTTTATTCATGAGGACGTTAACCAGAAAGATGTCCATGAGCTTGTTTATCACATGTTTGGAGATAAATCCCTGTTCAAAGCTTCGATTAAAACTATAGAGGAGCGCCATAGTATAATCATGCCTGTCTTCCTGAACCCTCTTAGGCCTGTCATCAGAATTTCCTTCCATTGCATTCTGATACGATCTTTGCTCAATGAAGCTAATGACCTTTTTTCTGGCTGCTTTGTTGTTGATCATCAAATGGAGAAGTGTTTTGGTTGATTCTGCCGTAAGTAAAGGTTGAACATTCATTTTAACCTCCTCTCCTTGCTTCGCAAGATGAACCCGCCTTAGGTTACAGGGCTGGTCAAAGAAAAAATCATTTGACTTTGGAAGCCCCCCCGGCACCAGGCAGCTTTGAAGCTGCAGCGCATCACTTTTACCCTTTGTTCCTCGAGAACAATTTTTCCATCAAAAAAGTTTGCAGGTATATGTCAAAGAACAAAATTGAATTACTCCTATGCTCATTATAATGCAACTCTTGATAACGTCAAGGCGGAAATTAGCTATTGAAAGTATAATTCAGGAGGTGGCGGTGAGATGGTGTTTCAAGGTGAAGGGCCTTTGAAAAAGCTTGTGCCTGTGGCCGATTGCAATTGATGGGGCAATGATGAGACGAGGTGCTCCGGGGGCCTTTCTGTGTTATAATTTAAAAATCTACCAGGCGATGCGAGCCACGATGGATGTAACGAGCAAAACGGAGGATATGGTTATGAATGTCAAGGAAGCGATCGCCCAACGTCTCAGCATCAGGCAGTATGACGAGGTGTCTATCCCGCATGAAGACATGGAGACGCTTTTTAAAGCGCTGCAACTGGCGCCTTCCGCAAGTAACCGCCAGAATTGGGAGTTTGTTTTCGTGGGAGACCCCGAATTGAAACGCCGTCTCGTTCCCGCCTGCTTTCACCAGCGTTTTGTGGGTGAATGCTCCTACTTGATAGCGGGCGTGGTTGATCCCGCTCAAAAATGGCATCAGGTGGACATCACCATTGCCCTGACCAATTTCACCCTGCAAGCAACCGAACTGGGCTATGGCACCTGCTGGATAGGCGCTTTCAACGAGACAGAAATAAAAGAAATCCTGGAGATCCCCAGGCACAAAAAAGTGATGATCTGCATGGCCTTTGGGATGCCCAGAGGGAAGCATGTACCCAAGGGCCGTAAAGCAATCGAGGAATTCATTTTTTTAAACCGTTACGGCCTTCCATGGAACGCTGCTTCGAGACCTCTTGAGAAGGAGTAATTTTCTTGAAATCAGAGATAAATCGGATCCAGCCAAACTTCAGAAACGGCTTTTCCGCGGGCTTCGCCGGCCAACAGGAAACAAAGGGTTTGCATCCCCGGGTTTAAGTCAGACAAACTATCCACCAAAAAGCTGCCCGACGGCACTGTAATTAATAACTCCGACCTGCCCCAGCCGGCAATCAATTTGGCCGCCTCGCGCAAAAGACCGCAAAATAATTCTTCAGCGCCAGGCTTATATCCATAATCAGCAATCAGCGCCCGGCTCACGGTACGAGAGCGGCCGGAGGCCCGATCCACAGCTATAAGGCGCGCATGACGACCCTGGTCCCATAAGCCGATCACGGCTGCAAGTTCCCCCTGGTCATCAACACCGTAAATAGAATCCCAATTGTAATCAGGGCTGCGGGAAAGACGCCGGTTCAAGCGCGCAGGTGTGTAAGGTAAAAAAAGCTCCTGATGGGCGTGGGTTTGATTCAAGAGAGCATTGACTGATTTGATTTCGTCCCGGCCAACAGGCCGCAAGCGGACCGAGCCTCTGGTTTTATTGGCGGGCAAAGTCAGAAGACTGAGCCTCCCGGCCAAGTCGGCCACTCCCCCGTTTCTATGACCAAAGGCCATTGATCGCTTGTTATCCGGGCTTATCAACCAATACGCGCTTCGGACATTATAACGGTGGCAGCGTTGAATAAGGGCCCCGGCCAAGGCAGTCCCAAGCCCCGACCGCTGCCGACCGGGCGGAATGCGCCCCCGGTAGACATATAGAATTCTAAGCCGCCGGCCGCGCAGCATTGTTTCATACCAGACCCCGCACAAGCAAGCGATCAGCTTACCGGATTCCTCGGCCACCATCACTCGGGGATGTTCCTGAAGCCGGAGCTGAGCGAAAAAGTCGGGGCTGTGGTCAAAAAAAAGAACGGATTCCCCCATGTCGAGGGGCGTCTGCCGCTCCAGTTCGATAAGGGCATTCTGGTCGGAAGGCCGGGCTTGCCGTATTTCCATACGTCTCCTCTTACAGATTTCCTATATCACCTACCGCCGGTATAAGACGGCTATTTATTACTGTCTCGAAAGGCCTCGGGGATTTTGCCGCTGAAAAAACAAACACCCAAGGCATTGCTCAACAGTTGGGACAGGGAATCAGTAAACGTTTTTCGAAAGCCGGTAGGTGAGCGAGCTGAGGCTGATACCAAGAATTTCCGCAGCCTTGGTCTTGGAGCCTCCTGATTTTTCAAGCGCTTGATCTATTAATGGTTTTTCAGCCTGTTCTAAAACTGCATCCAGATCTAATCCTTGAGCGGACCAGGCCGGATTCAAATGAGCTGGCATCTGCCCGCTATCCTCGGCCTCCATTTGAAGGAATTTTTCTTCAATTTGAGGCAAAGTAAGGTCTTCCAGATGATACTTGGCCAATCGCCGGCGCAGGCTTTTAGTACTGATGTTAAGAAGTCCTGCGGCTGATCGGCGGATGCCACCGGAGGCCTTAAGCGCCTGGAGCAGAAGCCTTGTTTCCAACCTGGCCAGTATGCCTTCAAGATCAATCCGCGGCGGCTTAATGCTGAAATAATCAGCAGCCGCCCCTGTTTTTTGAAGCGCGGTTGATTTTTCTTTTCCCAGCATCGGATTTTCCCGCCGTTTGAAAGAACCGAGGGTAAGACTTTCCGGGAGGATGATATTGGACTGCTCCAGAGCGACGGAACGCTGAATGATATTCTGCAGCTCACGGACATTGCCCGGGAAATCATATTGAGAGAGGATATCGAGGGCATAAGAGGATATCTTCCATACCTTCTTACCCAGTTCCTTAGAGTATTTTTCCAAAAAATAATGCGCCAGGAGGTTCAGGTCTCCTTCTCGTTCGCGCAGGGGGGGCATTTTGATATTAATAACATTGAGCCGATAGTAAAGGTCTTCTCTGAAACGCCCATTAAGCACTTCGGTTTCAAGGTCTTTGTTCGTGGCCGATATCAGGCGCACATCCACTTTTTTTTCTTCTGTCCCGCCCACGGTCCGATAAGTTTTTTCCTGAACCACCCGGAGCAGTTTGACCTGCATGGGTATGGACAGTTCACCGATTTCGTCAAGAAAGATGGTCCCCATGTTGGCGATCTCAAAGAGGCCCGGTTTGTCCGCCGTGGCTCCTGTGAACGCGCCCTTTTTGTGTCCAAAAAGTTCGCTTTCGATAAGCTGCTCCGGCATACCGCCGCAGTTAATGGTCACGAATTTTTCTTTAGCCCGCGGCGAGTTCTCGTGGATCGCCCGCGCCACGAGTTCCTTGCCGGTTCCCGATTCCCCTGTGATCAGAATATTGGTTGGCGTTTGAGCCGCCCGCCGGATGAGATCATACACTTTGATCATTTGCGGCGAACGGCCGACCAAACTACCAAAATGACACCCCTCTTCAACGCTTTCCTTCAGCTTCTCCTGTTCGGCCTCGAGGGTCCGGTGAGCCAAGGCTCTCTTAACCACTTCCTTGAGTTCATCAATCTGAAAAGGCTTTGGGAAAAAATCAAAAGCCCCCTCATTCATGGCAACTACGGCGGTTTCAGCGGTGGCAAAAGCTGATATCAGGATTACAATGGTTTCGGGTTTAATGATTTTGACTTGTTTAAGGACGTCAATTCCATCCATATGCTTCATACGGATGTCAGAAATAATAAGATCAATATTTTTTTTCTCGACTATGTTAAGGGCTTCCTGTCCACTGGAAGCCAGGCTGACCTTGTATCCTTCACGGCTCAGCATGAGCTCCAGGAACTCCCGCATACTCAGATCATCGTCAACAACCAGAATATGATCCATCGTTTAGGCCTCAACCCAGTTGAGTCTGTACCGTCCGGCCGTTGACCATTGTCAAAACAGCCTGTCCTGTCATGGTCTGGCCTTCAAAGGGAGTATTGCGGCTCAGAGACTTGAACCGGCTGGCTTTTACCACCCAAGAGGCGTTTAGGTCTATCAAGGTAAGGTCCGCGGGCTGCCCGGGAGTAAGGGAACCACCCGGAATACCGAGGATTTTAGAGGGATTAGTGCTCAGCAGTTCAATGGCCCGGGAAAGAGTAAGATGTCCCTTTCTCACCAGGTTCAAGGTCAAAGGGAGGGCTGTTTCCAGGCCGATAATGCCAAAAGAGGCCCGTTCGAACTCCAGCTTTTTTTCTATTTCCGAGTGAGGTGCATGATCAGTAGCCACGGCGTCCAGGGTACCATCAGCCAAGCCCTGGATAATGGCGTCTACATCATTTTGGGTTCGAAGCGGGGGGTTCATTTTGGCTTCAGTCCGATACCCGGCCACGGCTTCTTCGGTCAGAGAAAAGTAGTGGGGAGCAGTTTCAGCCGTGATACGGAGACCCTGGGCCTTGGCCTGACGAATTATTTCCACGGAACCGGCAGTGCTGACATGGGCCAGATGAAGCGGGGCTTTAGCCAGAGCGGCCAGCTTAATATCCCGGTATATGGCTATTTCTTCAGCCTCGGCCGGAATGCCAGCGAGGCCCAGACGGGTGGACATAGAGCCTTCATTCATAACACCGCCGGCAGAGAGGCTTAAATCTTCGGCGTGAGAAATGGCGATCAAGTTAAAAACCTGGGAGTATTCCAGGACTCGCCGCATCATCTGCGAACTTGTAACCGGCCGTCCATCATCCGAGACTGCCACGGCTCCCGCCCCGGCCAACTCCCCATACTGGCAAAGCTCTTTTCCCTCAGAACCGACCGTCATGGCCGCAACAGGAAAAACATGAACCGAGCCGGTTAAACGCGCCTGTTCAAGAATAAATTCGGTCTGGGAGCGATTATCGTTAACAGGAATGGTATTCGGCATAGCGGCGACAGCGGTAAAGCCTCCGGCAGCGGCAGCAGCGGTGCCAGTGGCGATGGTTTCTTTGTATTCCTCGCCAGGCTCCCTCAAATGAACATGCATATCGACCAAGCCCGGCGTGACAATAAGACCAGCGGCTTCTATGACTTCGACATCATCATTAAAACCAGTCTCAAGCCCCGGGGCGACCAGATCCAAAATCCGGCCGTCTTCGACCAAGACATCTCTCAAATCATCCAGTCCCTGAGCAGGATCGACCACTTTTCCGCCCTTGATGAGGATTCTCATTCCGCGCGCCCCCCGCCGATCAGCAGGTACAAAAGAGCCATCCGAACAGCCACTCCATTAGTAACCTGGTCCAGAATAACCGAGTAAGGCCCATCCGCCACTTCAGGAGAAATCTCAATCCCTCGATTCATGGGTCCAGGGTGCATCACAATAGCGTCCGGGGCGGAAAGCGCCAGCCGCTCAGGATTAAGTCCATAAAAGCGAGCATATTCGCGGGCTCCTGGGAAAAGGTGCTGAGTCATGCGTTCTAATTGGATACGAAGCATCATGATAACATCTGCGCCTTCTATAGCCATTTCAGGACGGTGAAATACCTTTACGTCATATTCCTCCAGCTTGGGAGGCAGCATGGTCGGCGGTCCGGCTACCCTAACCTCGGCTCCCATTTTCTTCAGCGCAATCATATTGGAGCGGGCTACTCTGCTGTGGGCTATATCTCCAATTATTGCCACCTGGAGCCCTTCCAACTTTCTCTTTTTTTCACGCATGGTCAACAGGTCCAAAAGGGCCTGCGTCGGATGCTCGTGCGTCCCATCACCGGCATTTATAATTGTTGACGGGGTCATGGTGGCGAGAAGGTGAGGCACGCCGCCGCATGAATGGCGAATAACTATGGCGTCCGGCCTCATGGCTTCCAGATTTCGAATGGTATCAATCAAAGTTTCGCCC
>CAZVRN010000077.1:0-10608 GCA_964629485.1 uncultured Thermodesulfobacteriota bacterium
GAACTTCCGGAACCCTGTTGACAATGGCCAGCATATTGATGCCATACGAAATTTCGAGCTGGGTCTGGCGGTAAAGGTTATTGCTGATAATTTCCGGTGGATAATCCCGTTTCACTTCCAGGACGACACGCATTCCGTCTCGATCAGATTCGTCCCGGATCTCGCTTATGCCTTCTATTTTCTTGTTTCTAATAAGTTCTGCGATGTTTTCGACCACACGGGCTTTATTAACCTGATAAGGCAGTTCCGTGATGATCAGTGACTTTTTTCCGTCCCGGGCCCGCGTCTCTATCGTTATCCTGGCCCGGATCTTGATAATGCCCCGGCCGGTGCGGTAACCTTCACGCAGTCCCTCGTTGCCATAAACAAATCCGGCGGTCGGAAAGTCAGGACCGGGGATGTACTGAATCAGTTCTTCCAGGCTGAGATTCGGATTGTGAATAAGGGCTATGAGGCCGTCAACAATCTCCCCCAGGTTATGGGGCGGAATGTTGGTGGCCATGCCTACGGCGATCCCGGAGCTGCCGTTAATAATGAGCTGGGGCAGCCTGGAAGGCAACACAAACGGTTCTTTTAATGATCCGTCATAGTTATCAACAAAATCAACTGTTTCCTTGTCAATATCCTCTAACAGCTCATGGGCGATACGGGCCATGCGGACTTCCGTATACCTCATGGCCGCCGGCGGATCACCATCAACAGACCCAAAGTTCCCCTGACCGTCCACCAGGGGGTAGCGCATGGAAAAATCCTGGGCCATGCGGACCAGAGCGTCATACACTGCTACGTCGCCATGAGGATGATACTTACCGATCGTATCGCCGACAACGCGGGCTGACTTTTTGTAAGGTTTATCGTAATCATTTCTGAGCTCCCGCATGGCATACAGGATTCGCCGGTGAACAGGTTTGAGCCCGTCTCGAACATCAGGCAAGGCCCGGCTCATAATGACGCTCATAGCGTAATCAAGAAAGGAGGTTTTTATTTCTTTCTCGATTTTGACCGGTTCGATTTTTTCGGCATAACTCATTTGTTTAATCCTTAATCCTTAAATAATGTCTAACTGAGCGATCGGGGTTCTCGGGCTAGATGTCTAGTTCTCGAACCTGGAGGGCATTTTCCTGGATGAAGTCGCGTCTTGGCTCAACTTTGTCACCCATGAGGATGGTGAACGTTTCATCAGCTTCTATCGCGTCTTCCACCTGAACCCGCAACAGGGTCCTTGTTTCCGGGTCCATGGTGGTGCTCCAGAGCTGTTCGGGGTTCATTTCACCAAGACCTTTGTAACGCTGAATTTTCAAACCCCTTTGTCCTTCTGAGATTAAAATCTTGAGAAGCTCTTCTTTTGTTTTTGCCTCCAGGGTTTTTTCGTTGTGCTTCAGTTCATAGGGAGTCGCTTTCAGGGGTTGCAGCAGCTTGTAAAGCTGAAATAACCGGCGCATGTCATCTTTTTTCATCAGTTCCTGCCCGAGCCTTATTTTGTGTTTGCCGTTTTGGACCAGCGTTAGGAAAAGAAAATAATCGTTATGCTCCTCGTCAAATTCCGGACCTTCTATTTCCTGCCCGTTTTCTTTTAAATACAATGCAAGTTCCTGGGTCCATCCATAATCATTAAACCTGATCCCCGAATCCGCGAGAAAAGAAAGCAGGGCTTCCCATAACGTTTTGGGATAACCGCGGCGGGTAAACCGATCAATCTGGTTTTGATAGGCCACGAGGTTTTTAACCAGGTTCGCAAGCTTTTGGCCCTTAAGTGTTTCAATCGGAGAAGAAAGTTCTCGCTTTTCCACGGCCCGGTTGAGAATAAAATCCTGGAATTTATATTCATCCTTGATAAAGGTTTCTTTCTTGCCCGCAGTGACCCGGTAAAGTGGTGGTTGCGCAATATAGAGATAACCTTTTTCAACTATTTCGGGCATCTGGCGATAAAAAAATGTTAAAAGCAAAATTCGAATGTGCGCTCCGTCCACGTCCGCATCCGTCATGATTATAATTTTATGGTAACGTAATTTTTCCGGGTTATACTCCTCTTTTCCCAAACCGGTACCCAGGGCCATAACCACGTTCCGAATCTGTTCACTGGAAATAATTTTATCGAAGCGGGCTTTTTCCACGTTTAAAATTTTCCCTCTAAGCGGCAAAATCGCCTGAAACCGCCTGTCCCGGCCTTGCTTGGCCGATCCGCCCGCAGAATCACCCTCAACCAGGTAAAGCTCAGCGTGATGGGGATTTTTTTCCTGGCAGTCCGCCAATTTCCCCGACAGGGAGCCGTCAACCATTCCTCCTTTTTTCCGTGCTATCTCTTTGGCCTTACGGGCGGCTTCCCGCGCCCTGGCCGCATCAATGACTTTGTTAATAATCTTTTTGGCCACCGAAGGATTTTCCTCGAAATAAGAACTCAGCTTTTCGTAAAGCAGGGTTTCAACAAGGCCTTTTACTTCAGAATTGCCTAGTTTCGTTTTGGTTTGGCCTTCAAACTGGGGTTCAGGCAATTTGATGGAAACAACGCTGGACAACCCTTCGCGGCTATCGTCTCCTTCGAGCTTCACTTTCAGGTTTTTGCTTATTTTTGAATTATTTACATAATTATTGATTGTCCGGGTCATCGCGGCCTTAAACCCTGAAAGATGTGTTCCGCCTTCGGTTGTGGCGATATTGTTCGCAAAGGTAAGTATCTGTTCATTGTAAGAATCGTTATATTGAAGGGCCATTTCAACAATGACCCCGTCTTTTTCGCCTTCAATGTAAATGGGCGGTTTATGAAGCGGCGTTCGCTTGCGATTGAGGTGCTCCACAAATTCTATAATTCCGCCTTTATAAAGAAATTCTTTGTGTTGATCCGTTCTTTCGTCGGTAATGCTGATCCGGACGCCCTTGTTAAGGAAAGACAGCTCCCGCATGCGTTTTACTAAGATATCGTAATTAAATTCTGTTGTTTCAAAGATGGTTTTGTCCGGTTTAAAAACGATTTTTGTTCCCCGGCGTTTGGTCTTGCCAATGATTTCCAGTTTGGTTTTGGCTTTTCCTTTTTCATAATGCTGGTAATAGACTTTTCCGTCTCTATAAATTTCAACGTCAAGAAAATCCGAAAGAGCGTTGACCACGGACACCCCGACACCGTGCAGCCCGCCGGAAACTTTATAGGAATTTTTATCAAACTTGCCTCCGGCATGAAGCTTGGTCATAACCACTTCCACGGCCGGGATACCTTCTGTTTTATGGATATCAACCGGTATGCCCCGACCATTATCCTCAACAGTAACGGTCCCTGAGGCGCCGATGACAATATCAATCCTGTTGCAATAACCGGCCAGGCTTTCGTCCACGGAATTATCCACAACTTCGTAAATCAGGTGATGTAATCCCTCAAGGCCCTGGCTGCCGATATACATGGCCGGACGTTTTCTTACAGCGGTTAATCCTTCTAAAACACGAATATTTTCAGCGCTATAACTATATTTTTTCTCCTCTTGTGCTTTTTCCATGCTTTTTTCTTTCTTTTTCCTATCTGCCCGCGGTAACTACCCGGGAAGGCGGTGGCTACGCGATATAGAAATAACTTTTTCAACTATTTCGGGCATCTGACGATGAACCGTTTAAACTTTCATGGGCATAATAACTCCAATAAACCCTTTATCCTGTTCACTTTTTATTAAACAGGGACTTTTCGGATCTTTAAACGCCAAGCTTATGGAATCCCCCTTCAGGGCTGAAAGGGTTTCGATAAAATATCTGACATTAAACCCGATTGTCAGTTCTTCTCCCTCATATTCAACCGGAAGATTCTCCTGCGCCTCACCGATATCGGGATTCACAACCGATAGGGTAAGGTTTTTCGGTTCTATTAAGAATTTCGTTCCCTTGTATCGTTCAGAAGACATCACTGCTATGCGGCGGAGGGTTTCCAGAAATTCCCTTCGAGCCAAAGTCATCACGTTTTCATTCTGTTTCGGAATAACCAGGTTATATTCTGGAAAACGCCCCTCTAAAAGGCGCATAACCAAAACTGCTTCATCTTTCATTAAAACAGCACTGTTCGAGGTAAAAGCCAGCTTGAGATCCCCGCCTTCATCAGCTATTTTCCTCATCTCGGCCAAGCCCTTGCGTGAGATGATGACTCCTTTTTCAAGATCAATGTTTTCCAGTCCGTCTAATTTGTGGTCTATCAGGGAAAGACGATGTCCGTCTGTTGAAGTGAACCGAAGAATACTTTTGTTTTGATTTGAAAATCGTTCCACAAAAACGCCGCCGAGGATATAACGGGTTTCTTCCGTAGTGATGGAGTAAATGGTTTTGTCTATCATGTTTTTCAGGACATCTGCGGGAATGTCCACGAACTTTACTTCTGTATAGTCCGGCATGGGTGGGAAGTCTTCCGCGGAAAGTCCATGAAGTTGATATTTTGACCGTGCGCCAGTTACGGAAAGATTGAAGCTTTCAGTCTCTTTAAGATTAAGTTTCTTATCGGTCATTTCATGAACAATTTCATAAAATTTACGGGCCGGAACGGTCAGTTGGCCTGAATTAATGATTTCCGCCGTATAAGTGCCTTTGAAAGAAATTTCCAAATCTGTGGCGGTAATAAACAATTTGTCGTCTTGTACTTCCAGGAGGACATTTGAAAGAATGGGCATAGAGCTTCGTTTTTCAGCGATTGACTGCGTTTTGGAAACTCCCTTTAATAGCTCTTCTTTTTCTATTTTCAATTCCAGCATGTCGTTGTCCTCCTGTTTAAAAAATTATTAATTATATTCAGTTAAAAATATAATAAATCTAATAAGGTCTGTCATTTTGTCAATATAGTTATTTTTTTTAATAATTAGCATTAGTTATATTAAACAAAAACCAATTGGCCATAAACAGTTTCATCAAACCCAGACAAAGAATCCGGCAAAAAGGCGATTTTTCGTCGAATTTTCAACAAAGACTCACAAGGTCTATAACTTATCAACACTGTTGCGAATGGTTTCTTCCAGTTCAAAAAGTGTCCGCGAAAAAACACGATCCTTCTTTTTACGGCCTTTTACTTTTTTGTCTGCATGAATAACCGTGGAATGATCCCTTCCTCCAATTCGCCGCCCGATCTCGACCGTTGACATGGTCGTAAGTTTTCTGGCCAGATGCATGGCGACCTGGCGCGGGGCCGCTATGACCTGCTGTTTTTTGCCTGATTTTAGATCACTGACCTTCACGTTAAAAAAACCGGCTGTGATGCGAAGTATTTGGTCCAACGTGACCTGCTTTCTTCCGGTTTCAAAAAACCGGCCTAATACTTTTTGGATCGTCTCGACAGTAATGGATTCCCCGGTTAAATCTGAATAAGCCTTGAGCCGGGTCAGATACCCCCCTAAAACCCTGATGTTGGATTCATTGCGGGAGGCAATATAATTCGCCGCCTCCACGCTGATATTTAAATTAATCTCTCTTGCCTTCTGCATGAGAATTTTTATCATGGTTTCCTGGTCAGGTGGCGAGATATCCACGAAAAGGCCGCCTTCAAGTCTTGATAGAAGTTTTTTTTTCAGGTTGGGAATCTGCTTTGGTGTTTTATCGCCAGCAAGCGCAATCTGTTTGTTGGCGTCATAAAGCGCGTTGAAAGTGTAAAAAAATTCTTCCTGAGCTTTTTCCTGCTCTCCAAAATAATGAACATCGTCAACAAGCAACGTGTCTATATTTCGATATTTTTTTCGGAAATAACTCATTTGATCCGTGTTCATGGCCTCCATCATTTCGTTTGAAAACCCTTCCGAGCTTATAAAGGCCACGCGATGTTCGCGGTCCCGCTTTAAGAGCGTATTGCCAATGGCGCAGAGCAGATGTGTTTTGCCCAGCCCCGCCCCGCCATAAATGTAAAGAGGATTATAGGAAGCGTTTCCGCTGGCCACAGCCAGGGAAGCGACATGAGCCAGTTTATTACAGTTACCAACCACAAAATTTGAAAAAGTATATTTTTCATTCAATCCATGGTCTAATTTCACAGTCTCTGAAATATCTGATTCGTAAATAATTTCCGTGTTCGGACTCGATGAATTTTGAGCGTGTTTCTTTATGGTGTAATTTAGCTGTATTTCCCGACCGGTTATTTGGGATAAAATACGCCTTATTTCGGCGCCGTAGTTTTCTTCAATCCACGTTTTAAAAAAAATATTAGGGACTTGAACGTTTAAAACATTTTCAGAAGAAGGCTTAAATAAAAGCGGTTTAATCCATCGTTCAAAATCACGAGGTTCAAGCTGTTTCTTTAAATCCGCCTTAACTTGATTAAATACCTTTTCCACCTAAAAAGAGCCCGAAAAAAAATTAATTAAATTAGTAATTTAACCATTAAGACTGTATCAGAAATTTAAAAATTTATCAACAAAAAATTAATAAAGGCTTTACTTTTTCTGACTAGAAGTTTGACCCGGATAGCAACGAAGCAGAACCGCGCAAACATACCCGGCTTGAAGCCTGGTTTCCAGGTGAATTTTTATTTGGTGAGGGTTAAGGATAAGGTCTGCCGGAAGGTTAATCGCGAGGCACGGCCAGCATGCGATTCACCGCGACAAGAGCTTTTTGCCTGGTTGCCTCAGGCACCTTTACTACCGGATCCATGGTTTCCAGGGCCCGGGCTACATCTTTTAATCTGGTCAACTTCATGTTCGGGCACAACATGGTTCGAGACGCTTGATAGAAACGCTTGTCCGGGTTTTGCTTTTTAAGCTGAAAAAGCAGGCCGTTTTCAGTGGCAATAATAAACTGCGTAGCCCGGCTTTCCTTACAAAAAGCAATCATCCCGGACGTGGAACGAATTGCCTCGGCCAAGTCCAGCACCTCCGGACGGCATTCCGGGTGCGCCACCACAATCGCTTCGGGCCAGCGTTCTTTAGCCCGAAGAATCTGATCAGCCCGTAACCCATTGTGAATATTGCAGTATCCATCCCAGAGCAAAAGCTCCTTTTTTACGAAACGCCGGGCATAAAGACCTAAATTTTTATCCGGGGTCATCAAGACCCTGTCAGCGTCAAGCGAATTTACAACCTTGACAACATTGGCGGAAGTACAGCAGATGTCGCTTTCCGCCTTGACCTCAGCCGTTGTGTTGACATAGGTCACCACCGGGACGCCAGGCAGTTCAGCCTTGCGTTTTTTTAAGGCTGGAGCCGTTATCATGTCCGCCATGGGACAACCGGCATCCACTCGAGGCAGAAGAACCGTTTTGTCCGGGCAGAGGATGGAAGCGGTTTCAGCCATGAAATGAACCCCGCAGAAGACGATGATATCAGCGTCGGTTTCAGCGGCCTGAATGGATAATCCCAGAGAATCTCCCGTTAAATCAGCGATTTCCTGAATTTCAGCCCGTTGATAATTATGAACCAGGAGAATGGCGTTTCGTTTTTTTACCAGTTCTCTGACCTTGTGTTGGAGTTGTTTGGTTTCCATAAGCTTCTCTTTGAGTTTTTGATACGTGCCACTTGAAAAATGTAAACCTGGGCCGGGAAGATGTCAATATAGCTGAATCTTTTCTATAAAGAAATGTCACTTGATCAAGGGGGCTTGGTGTCTATTACTTCAGTATCAGGCGGTATTTTAAACTCGAACAGGTCATTTTTTAAGCCTTGGTTGTATCGAATGTTTTGTAACTGAAAGTCGGTCGTTTCCTTCAAAAGAGATGTAAAGCGAAATCCGATCAGGCTATAGTCCCGGGCATCAAGCCACAAGGTAATGCTTTGGGGGCCGGTATTGTTATCGGCCGGAACCAGCACCAGTTCATAAATGTTTTTCGGAATCTTTTCCTCAGGCGTTAAAGAAATGGAAAATCGGTCACTTAAGCGGCCCAGTCCGTCCAGAAAGTCCACGAATGGTTTCAGGTCGGTGAAGAAATCAAGCCCCTTGAAACGCTGAACCTGCTTGTCAGCCGGGATGTACCACCAGACAGTAAAGCCGTTTGTAACCAGCGTTTCCGGCCGGGGTTTTATTTGGTTAAGGCGCAGCTTGTTCGGTTTTTTAAACAGCAGCTTACCGGACGCCTTCTGTTCGGACGCGGCCCTGAAAACGCTTTCCGTGGCCGGCGAGGACGTGATACGAATGTAATTCGCGGTCAAGTCTGTCACGGCCATGTATCGTTTCTGCACGGCCTTAAGAATCTCATCCTTGGTCACTGCGGCAGAGAGAACAGGCGTTTGGAAAAGAAAACACAACAGCAGCACGGCCGCAAAAATGAACCCGGCCCTTAGATAACCTCTTTTGTTAATCATAATTTTTTACCAGGATTTCACGGGGCTTGATACCGTCGGCCGGCCCAACGACACCCTCACGTTCCATGACCTCGATCATTCGGGCGGCGCGGTTGTAGCCAACACGAAGATGACGCTGAATTAAAGAGATGGAGGCCCGGCCGGTGCGGGTCACCAGTTCGACGGCTTCATCATACTTTTCATCATATTCGTCATTGTCTTCCTCGGTCTCTAAAACCTCGGGAGCTATTTTCAGCTCATCCAGGTACTCGGGCTTCTGTTGAGCCTTGATAAACCCAGTGATACGTTTAATTTCATCTTCTGAAACAAAAGCTCCATGAATTCGGTTCAGCTTGGCTGTGCCCGGCGGCAGAAAAAGCATGTCGCCGTCGCCCAGGAGTCTTTCCGCTCCATTGAGGTCAAGGATGGTCCGGGAGTCTGTCCTGGAGGAAACCTGAAAAGAAACACGTGTCGGCATATTGGCCTTGATGATCCCGGTCAGGACATCCACGGACGGGCGCTGCGTGGCCAGAATGAGATGAATGCCCGCGGCCCGGGCCATTTGAGCCAGCCGGGTGATTGATTCCTCAACGTCACGGGAGGATATCATCATCAGGTCGGCCAGTTCATCTATGATGATAACCAGATAAGGCATCAGTTTGGGCGGAGCGGCTTCCTCCTCGTCTTCCCCGTTCTGTTCTCCCGTCTCAGGCGTGATCTTGAGTCTAATGCTTTTGGGTTGAGCCAGTTCGCGCTTTATCTTGCGGTTGTAAGCATCAATGCTGCGGACACCCTTTTCGGCCAGCAGGTTATAGCGCTCCTCCATTTCCGCCACGGCCCATTTGAGGGCCCGCGTGGCCTGCTTTGGTTCGGATATGACGGGATAAAGCAGGTGAGGCAGGTCGTTATAGGCGGCCAGTTCTATTCTTTTAGGGTCAATCATTAAAAATCGCACCTCATCCGGCCGGGCCTTGTACAGGATAGAAAGGATCATGGCGTTCAGCCCCACGGACTTGCCCGATCCGGTGGCCCCGGCAATAAGGAGATGAGGCATCTTCCTTAAGTCGGTTACCACGGGCTGCCCGACGATGTCAACGCCCATCACCAGGGTCAGAAGAGATTTCGAATCCTGAAACGCCGGCGTGGCGATAACTTCCCTCAGCGAAACAAGCTCTCTCTTAGGGTTTGGCACCTCAATGCCTATGGCCGCCTTGCCCGGCAAAGGCGCTATGATCCGAATGGAAATAGCCCGCAGGCTCATAGCCAGGTCGTCGGCCAGGCTGGCCACCCTGCTGATCTTGACGCCGGGGGCGGGTTCAAACTCAAACATGGTGATAACCGGCCCGGATGAAACCGCGACCACCTTGCCGTGGACACCGAAGTCTGCCAGCTTTTTTTCCAGCAGGCGCGAGCTGGCCACCAGGCTTTCTTCAGACATGCCGCCGTTCCCCTTTTCGAGTTGATCGAGAAGGTCCAGCGAGGGAAGGTCATAAGGCAGATCAGGGGCCATCCAGTCAAAAACTTCCTGCTTCGGGGCCTTGGGCAAAGCTTCAACAACCGGGAGTGGGGCTCTTTCTTTAATTTTTGGCTTGGCGCGCCCTTTTTGGTTGTTCAACATGGCCTGGAGACGTTTGGACCGGTCAATGCGTTCCCGTTTTTTCAATCGTTTTTCCCTGCTCCGCTCAAGGCCCTTGCGGACCAAGCGCACAATGGCCCGGGCGGCTCGAATCAGGGAGAGGCCGGTTGAAAGAAGGATGCCGATAAGGGCCAGGGCTCCGACAATCAAAAAAGCGCCGACGCGGTTTAGGAAATGAACCAGAACCTTAACCAGGATATGGCCGAAAAAGCCCCCTTTGAGGGAGAGGCCGGTTATATCCGGGCGGCCGGGCTCTGCAAGGGAAAGCGCGGCCGATGTTGAGATGAGCAGTAAAAAAAATCCCAGCGTAATCAACCAGGAAAGCGCGAAAGGCCTTCCGCGGAAAAAACGCCAGGAAAGCAGGACCAGGGCCGCGACCAGCCAGTAGGCGGCCAGGCCGAAGAGATCTATCAGAAGGCCGGAGAAATAAGCCCCGAACAAGCCGATGTAATTGGAAACCACCCTTGGAGCCGGGGTGGAGACATATCGGGAAAACGAGGGATCCTCAGGGCTGTATGAAATAAGGGAAAGCAAGGTGATAACAGCCAGAAAAAGGAATATAAGACCTGGGATTTCTCGAGTTATATAGCTGTGAGATTCTTTAACGGCGCGGGGCATTGCCCTGGGTATCCCCCTAAAATTGGATGAACCCCTCCCCATTTAATGAATACCCGAGATGGCCCCAAAAGTCAACAGTTTATCTTTTGCTGTTTAATGCCAGGTTTATTATTAGAAACATCAGCGGCATGTTTTGAC
>CAZVRN010000078.1:0-8201 GCA_964629485.1 uncultured Thermodesulfobacteriota bacterium
AAAACACGGGCTTGATTTGTCCCCGGAGGAATGGCGGCAGTTGCCCGCGGCCACGCGCGCCATGGCCCTGGACCTGGCCCGGCGCTACCTTGTGGATTATTTTGAGGAAAAATATTTTTCCTGGGACCGGGAGCAATACCCTTCCCTGGCTGACCAAAATATCACGCGGGCCAACTCCCTGGTCGACTTGGCCGAAGACCTTGAGGACAACGAGCAGCTCCTGGTTGAACGGATCGGCTCATAATCAGGCCGTAGGCCAAGGGCTGCTTGAAAGATTTATCAAGAGATCCCCTAAGGAGAATTTATGAACCGTAACCCCATAACGCCTCGCCAGCGCCTGATTTTTCCCTTGGATGTGCCTGATATAAAAGCTGCCCGGCGCCTGGTTGAGATACTCAAGGATAAGGTGGGCTTTTTTAAAATCGGGCTGGAGCTTTTTTGCCGGGAAGGCCCGGCCGCGGTTGAGCAGGTGAAAAAACTGACCAGGGGCAGGGCTGGCATATTTCTTGACCTGAAGCTTCATGACATTCCCAACACGGTCCGAGGGGCCATGGCCGCGGTTCAGGCCATGGGAGTGGACCTGGTGACCGTGCATGCCGGCGAGGGCCAGGCCATGCTCCGGGCGGCCAAGGAGGTCCCTGGCGAAGCCAAGGTGCTGGCCGTAACCGTGCTGACCAGCCTGAACCTTGCCGAGGGCCGGGCTCTCGGTTTGGCCCCGGAGTACACGCGGCCCCGGGCCCTGGTTCTGCTTCGCGCTGAACACGCCAGGCAGGCCGGGTGCGACGGCGTGGTCTGCTCCGGCCGGGAAGCCGCTGCGGTGCGGGAGGTTGTCGGCCATGAAATGCTCATTGTCACCCCTGGCATTCGGCCGGCCTGGTCCTTGATGGAAAATGACGATCAGGAGCGCATCGTTACTCCGGCCCGGGCCGTTAGGGACGGGGCTGATTATCTGGTCGTGGGTCGCCCCATCCGGGAAGCCCCTGACCCGGCCCAGGCCGCGGCCAGGGTGGTTGAGGAAATAGACTCGGCCTGTTGAGATCGTTCAAGCGGATGAGCCTGTCCGGGGATAACCGGACCGCCGCTTTTGTCCGTTTTCACAGACCGGGAAAATTCAAGGCGATATGACCTTGATATATTGACACTCATTATATTGTCTGGTAGTTTTTATTACTTAACGGTTGGAGCTTGAGTGAAGCGTGGAGAAGGATGAAGTGTTTATGCGGCTGGCCCTGGTCGAGGCCCGAAAGGCCGAGGCCGCCGAAGAGGTTCCGGCGGGAGCCGTTGTGGTTGATGAAAATGACAATGTCATCGGCCGGGCGGGGAATGCCTGCGTCGCCCTCAAAGATCCCACGGCCCATGCGGAAATTCTGGCTTTAAGACAGGCTGGTTTAAAGAGCGGCAATTACCGTCTTAACGGGTCCAGGCTCTATTCGACCATCGAGCCTTGCCCCATGTGCCTGATGGCCATGGTCCACGCCCGGTTAAACAGGCTGGTCTTCGGCGCCCGGGAACCGAAAACAGGCGCAGCCGGTTCATTGATGGACCTGCCGGGAATTGAAGGGCTCAATCACCACCTGGAAGTTGAAGGCGGTGTTTTGGCCGAAGAATGTCAGGAATTGATGCGCGACTTTTTTAAAAAAAGGAGAGGTACCGAAGTGGCCGTAACGGGGGCGACTCGAAATCGTCTTGTCCGGTGAAGAGCCGGGCACGTGGGTTCGAATCCCACCCTCTCCGCCAGCGATGAAGAAGGAGGCGGGACCTCTTTAAATAAGTAACCCTTGATAACGATTCAAGCATGACAGGCCCAGGAGAGATGTCCGAGTTGGCTGAAGGAGCACGACTGGAAATCGTGTGTACGCTCACAAGGTGTACCGAGGGTTCGAATCCCTCTCTCTCCGCCACGATATAAACTCCCCGGCTTTGTCTGTTTTCGGCTGCGGGAAAAGGAAGCGAGTTGTGACCGGCAGATATCCTTTTGCCGGTCGCACCAGTTTTAAGGGTTGTATAGTATGGCCAAATATTTTTTTGCCGGACTAACCTTATGTCTTATCTAGTCCTGGCGCGCAAATATCGGCCGCTCGTTTTTGCGGATGTGGTGGGACAGGAGCATGTAACCCGGCCCCTGATGAATGCGCTCAGGATCGGGCGGGTGGCTCACGCCTACCTGTTCGCCGGGGCCCGGGGCGTAGGCAAGACCACCGTGGCCCGCATCTTGTCCATGGCTTTGAACTGCCAGGCCGAAAAGGAGAACCCTCCATGCGGTCAATGCGAGTCATGCGTCGAGATCAGCGCCGGTCAGGCCATTGACGTTTTCGAGATTGACGGTGCCTCCAACCGCGGCATTGAGGAGGTGCGGGAACTGCGGGAAACCGTCAAGTATCTGCCCAGCAAGGGGTCGTACAAGGTCTATATCATTGACGAGGTTCACATGCTGACCACGGCCGCCTTTAACGCCCTGCTCAAAACACTGGAGGAACCCCCGGCCCACGTGGTTTTCATTTTTGCCACCACCGAGCCCCATAAGGTTCCGGCCACCATATTGTCGCGCTGTCAGCGTTATGATTTCAAGCGCATTACCTTGAAGGAGATCGTGAGTCGGCTTGAGTATATCGCCGCGCGCGAGGATATTCAGATCAGCCCGGTCTCGCTGAGGGCCATTGCCCGTGAATCTGAAGGAAGCCTGAGGGACGCCTTGAGCCTGCTTGATCAGGTCGTCGCCTTTTCCGGGACCGATGTGGCCGATGAAGATGTTGTCGAGGCCCTGGGCCTGATAGACCGCGCCTTGATTTCCGGCACCGCCGGAGCGCTCCTGAGCGGAGAAGCCGGTCGGGCCCTGGACCTTTTGGAGCAGGTCTACCACTATGGATATGATACCAAGGAATTCGTATCTCAGCTTCTGGAGTACTTTCGCGCCCTGGTGATCTGCCGGATTTCCCCTGACCCGGGGAAGATTCTTGACCTGTTGGATGTTGAGCTTGATGAGTTAAAGGCTATTGCCGCTGAAACGAGCCTGGAGACGCTTAATTTTTATTTCAATGCCCTGCTTAAGAACCTGGACGATCTGCGGCGATCCGCGCGCCCTCGGCTGGCCCTGGAGGCGCTGATGGTTAGCCTGGCCCAGGTGGAGCCGGTTAGACCACTGGCTGAACTGGTTTCGCGGATGGAAACCCTGCTTGAATCCGCGGGCCCGAATTTTCCGGTCGCTGATCAATTTTCATCCCCGGCGAAGCCTTATAATCAGGAGCCCGGATTAACAAATCAGCCCTTGAAAGAGAGCCCCCGGCAAATGGAGCCGCCCTCCGGGCAGATCGCCCCGGCCGGATCAAAACCGGCCGCCCGGACCGCGGGACCGGAAGAGCCCGAGTGGGGTGATTTCTTGTCGTCCATTAAGGAGAAGAATAATCATCTCCTTTTTTCCCTTCTGGAGAAAGCCGAGGTGAAATTTTTTAATCCTCAAAAGGTCGAGCTTCTATTTGGCAATCAATCAGAGGTTGAATTTATTAAAAGTAACCGGGAAAAGCTGACAGGTCTTCTGGCTGAATACCTGAACTCCCGGCCTGAATTAAAATTTGCAGTGAAACCGGCCCCTGCCGGTTCAACGCCCGCGGCAAATTTAACCCGGGACGCTGTCCGGGCTGAAGTGGAAGAGGCGGTTCGAGATCATCCCCTGGTTAAGTCGGCTCAGCAGCTTTTAGATGCGAAATTAGTTAAAATAATTCCGAACGCCAATTAAACAATGGAGGTAGACATGGTTAGAAACATTCCCGGTATGGGCGGTTTAATGAAACAGGCCCAGAAGATGCAGGCCCGGATTTTAAAAATCCAGGAAGAAATGGCGGAAAAGACGGTCGAAGGGACTGCGGGAGGCGGAATGGTTACTGTGACCGCCAACGGCCGGCAGGAGATTCTTTCGATAAAGATCGAACAGGAGGTTGTGGACCCGGAAGATATCGAAATGCTTCAAGATCTGGTTCTGGCGGCCGTGAATGAGGCCCTGAAAAAGGCTCGGGAAATGATGGCCGCGGAAATGCAGAAAATTACCGGGGGTATGAACATACCAGGTCTGTTTTAGGAATTTGAATTTTAAATTGACACTCAGGGAGAGCATATGGGCTACCACCCTCCATCTTTGGTGAATTTGATAGACAACTTGAGCCGCCTGCCAGGCATAGGCCGTAAGACCGCTGCCAGGCTGGCCCTGTTTATTATGCGCCAGCCAGAGGAAAGGGCGCAGGCTCTGGCCAGGAGTATTCTTGAGGTCAAGGAGAAAATACGGTTCTGCAGCATGTGTCATAATTTTACGGAGCAGGATCCGTGCCCCCTTTGCCGGGACCCAAGGCGATCCACCGGCGTGGTTTGTGTTGTCGAAAATCCGGGGGATCTCATGGCCCTTGAGGCCACGGGCGCGTTTCACGGCCGCTATCACGTTTTGGGAGGCGTTCTGTCTCCCTTAAACGGAACGGGTCCGGAAGATTTATATATTAAAGACCTGCTTGAGCGTGTGAAGCGGGAAGAAGTCCAGGAAGTTTTACTGGCCACTGGATCCAGTGTTGAAGGCGAAGCCACGGCCAATTACCTGGCCGACCTCTTGAGAAATCAGGGCCTGCGCGTTACGCGGATCGCCCAAGGCATGCCTGCCGGCTCGGATTTGGAATACGTGGACCAAGCCACCTTAAAAAAAGCAATAAATAACAGACGGGAGACCTGAACATGGCAACAGGGAAAAAAACAGGGGCTGAAATCATCGTCCAGAGTTTAATGGACGAAGGCGTAGATACGATATTCGGTTTTCCGGGCGGCTCGGTGATACCGATCTACGATGTGCTTTACGATGCACCCATACGGCATATTTTAACCCGGCACGAACAGGGCGCGGCCCACGCCGCCGACGGCTATGCCCGCGCCACCGGCCGGACCGGAGTCTGCATAGCCACGTCCGGGCCGGGAGCGACAAACCTGGTAACCGGGCTTTCCAATGCATACATGGATTCGATTCCCATGGTAGCCTTAACCGGGCAGGTACCCGTGTCAATGATCGGGAATGACAGTTTTCAGGAAGCCGATATTTACGGGATTACCATCCCGATCACCAAGTACAACTATTTGGTCAAGGATATAAATCAGTTGCAGCGCGTAATTAGGGAAGCCTTTTACATCGCCCGGACCGGGAGGCCGGGCCCGGTTTTAATTGATATCCCCAAAGATATACAAAACGCAGAGGTTAGGCCGAAAAAAATCGGACCGATTCGGCTCCCCGGTTATATTCCTGCATCCAAAGGCCACCCCCGGCAAATCGAAGCCATTGTCCAGGCTGTCGAAAGCGCGCGGCGTCCGGTCGTCTATGCCGGGGGAGGGGTTATAAGTTCCGGGGCCAGTGAGGAGCTCAGAAAATTTGTCCGCAAAACCCAGATACCGATCACCACAACATTAATGGGCAAAGGCGTTTACCCGGACGGGGATGCCCTCTCCCTGGGCATGCCCGGCATGCACGGAACCAAATATTCCAATTACGCCATCCATGAGTCTGATTTGATTTTAGCCATGGGGGTGCGTTTTGATGACCGGGTGGCCGGGAATGTGCAGAAGTTTGCCCCGCTGGCCAGGATCGTACACATAGACATAGACCCCGCTGAGATCGGGAAGCGCATGAACGTGGACATCCCGATTGTGGGAGACCTTAAATCCATTCTGGCTATGCTCAATCAAAAAATAAAGACCAGGTCGCGAAAAAGATGGCTGGAACGGATAAAAGAATTGAAGCGGGAAAATCCGCTCACTTTTAATAAAAACGGGTTGCTCAAACCCCAGTTTATCATCCAAACCTTAAGTGAGATGACTAAGGGTGAAATTATTGTAGCTACTGACGTCGGACAGCACCAGATGTGGGCTGCGCTTTTCTATCAGGCACAAAAACCACGGCACTTCCTCTCCTCCGGAGGGGCGGGCACCATGGGTTTCGGTTTCCCGGCCGCGATTGGCGCACAGGTCGGACAGCCTGAAAAAACAGTGGTGGCCCTCAGCGGTGATGGCAGCTTCCAGATGTGCATCCAGGAACTGGCCACGGTGCGGATGTTCAATATCCCGGTTAAGATTTTTATCTTTAATAACGGCTACCTCGGTATGGTGCGCCAGTGGCAGGGAATGTTTCAAAACCATAGATACTCCAGCACCCATCTCGAATTTAACCCTGATTTCTGCAAGGTGGCCGCAGGATACGAGGTGCCCGCCTTTCGGGTCACCCAGACAGCCAAGGTAAAAAGCGCCATTGATAAAGCCCTGAACATGGACGGCCCCGTACTGGTCGATTTCCGGATTGCTCCGGAAGAGGACGTCTTCCCCATGATTCCGCCGGGGGGCGGTCAGACGGAATTTATTGGAGAAGGAGAAGAGGAAGAATGATGAAGAAAATGATCTCTATCCTGGTGCGCAACCATCCCGGAGTCTTGTCTCACGTGGCCGGATTATTCACCCGCCGGGGTTACAATATTGAAAGCATTGCTGCCGGTGAAACGGAAAATCCGGCTGTGACGCGTATTACCATTGTTGTGGCCGGTGATGAAGCGATCCTGGAGCAGGTTACCAAACAGTTGCGGAAACTCATTGACGTCATAAAAGTTCAAGACCTCAGCTATTCCAGCTCCATCACGCGGGAACTCGTCCTCTTAACGCTTTATGCGACCATGGAAAAACGGGCGGAAATCATTAATACGGCCAATACGTTTGGCGCTACCGTGGTAGATATCTCCGAAAAAACCATCACCCTGGAGTTCGTGGGAAGCATACGCAAAGTCAGTTCAATCCTGCGGGCCTTGGAAGCTTTTAAGGTCAAAGATATTGCCCGTACCGGGCTGGTCGCTCTGCCTTTGGAAAGCCAGGTCGAACGAAATTCGGGCATAATTTAACTGGAGGTCGAGACCTCTCAAGAACCGGTAATTTTGTTGAAATCGCGGAAGGTGAAAATTAACCTGTGGAAATATTAATGATATTTTGGTGATTTAAATTGAGCCGGACAATGAATTCAGCTAAAGGACGAGGTCCTTAAGAGGTCTCAGGCGGTCAATTAAATCAAAATATCCATTTATTGTTGAAAAGATTAAGTTTTTTTTCTTGACATTCCGGGGGTGAAAAAGATAAATCAAAAATTTTGCAGCGAATGTCAAAATTACACCTGAGGAGTTAAAGATGATCGAAATTAGATTTCACGGCCGGGGAGGGCAGGGCGCTGTCACGTCAGCGGAGCTAGTCGCCCTGGCGGCTATCGAAGAAGGGAAGTTCGCCCAGGCATTCCCCAGCTTTGGGCCGGAACGTCGCGGAGCACCTGTAACAGCATTTCTGAGAGTGGATGAAAAACCGATCCGTCTTCGGGAAAAGGTCTATGAGCCTGATATCGTTGTCGTTTTAGATCCAACCGTTATGAACATCACTCAGATTGACGAAGGGCTCAAAGATGATGGCATGCTCATCATCAATACCCATCGTGACGCGGCTGATTTACGATCTGAATACGGGTTTTCCCAGAAACTGGCCTTGGTGGATGCCACGAAAATCGCTGCGGAAATCCTGGGTCTGCCCATTACCAATACGGTCATGCTTGGCGCCCTGATTAAGGCCTCCGGCGTGGTTGATCGCAAGGCCATTAATGGCCCGCTGGCCAAGCGCTTCGGTTCCATCGCCCCGAAAAACCAAAAAGCCTACGAACGCGCCTTTACCGAAACAAAACTGGAGGAATAAAAATTGGCTAAGATAGATGCGCTTATGAGCTGGAAAGATGTTCCCATTGGCTGTTATGTCCTCGAGGCTGGCAGTACAATGAACTATAAAACCGGGGACTGGAGATCACAACGGCCGGTGTTGAATCGAGAAAAATGCACCTACTGCGGCCTCTGCTATATATTCTGTCCGGATGGTGTATATCAGGACATGGGCCCCGAAGAAAAATATTATAAAGTCGACCTTAACTACTGCAAGGGTTGCGGGATTTGCGCTCACGAATGCCCTGCGGATGCTATCGAAATGGTCACGGAGGAGGTTTAACGAATGGCAAAACGAACTGGTATCGAAGTCTCCCTGGCCTTGAGCGAGGCGGTAAAAATGGCTAACGCGGACGTGATCGCCGCTTACCCCATTACCCCTCAAACCCATATCGTTGAACACCTTTCCGAGCTGGTTGCGGACGGTGAACTGGATGCGGAATTCATTCC
>CAZVRN010000078.1:8211-10456 GCA_964629485.1 uncultured Thermodesulfobacteriota bacterium
TCGAGTCCGAGCATTCCGCCATGAGCACCTGCATCGGTTCTTCAGCCGCCGGGGCCCGCACCTTTACGGCTACTTCTTCCCAGGGGCTGGCCCTGATGCACGAACTTCTGTATATGCCCCCGGCTTTGAGACTGCCCATTGTCCTGGCCGTGGCCAATCGCGCCATGTCTCCGCCGATCTCGATCTGGAACGATCATTCCGATATCATGGCTGAGCGGGACACCGGATGGATTCAGCTTTTCGCCGAAAACGGGCAGGAAGTTTTTGATTTGACCCTGCAGGCCTTCCGCATCGCCGAAGACCCGGAAGTGATGCTCCCGGTCGCGGTGAACCTGGACGGCTTTACTTTGAGCCACGTTATCGAACCGGTGATCTTCCCGGAAGCTGACGAGGTCGCCAAATATCTGCCGCAGTATAAACCAGCCATTCGCCTGGACCCGGCCAACCCGGTCAGTATGGGGGTCTTCGGCATCCCCGAAATCTATACCGAAACCAGAAAGGCCACTGACATGGCCTTGCTTGAGTCAAAGAAAACCATCCTCAAGGCCTGGGACGAGTTCGGGGACATCTTCGGCCGCGAGTATGTTCCCATAGAAACCTATCAGACCGAGGGAGCTGACACGGTGCTGGTGGTCATGGGCTCAATCGCGGAGACAGCCATGACAGCCGTGGACAATATGCGGGCCGAAGGGAAAAAGGTCGGATTGCTTAAAATTAAACTCTGGCGTCCCTTCCCGGATGAGGAATTCAAAGCCGCGGTCGCCGGTATAGAAAAAATCGGGGTTATTGATCGCTGCCTGACCCTTGGCGCCCATGGCGGCCCGGTTTTTATGGAAATACGATCCCTGCTTTATCCCCTGGCGGACCGGCCTCATGTATTTGGCTTTACCCTGGGGCTTGGCGGGCGAGACGCGGCGCGCGATGATTTCCGGTATATATACGAACAATGCCAGGTCCTGCCTGAAAAAGGACAGGATCGTTATGAGATGGTGGGGGTAATGGAATAATGACAGCCGACGCATTTAAGGATTTTGTGAAGATAACAGCCAAGACTATCCCGGTCGTGGAACCGTTTGCCTCGGGGCATCGCGCCTGCCAGGGCTGCGGTGAAGTGCTGGCCCTGAGACTCGTGATGAAAGCCGTTGGACCTGAAATGGTCGCCATTTCGTGCACCGGCTGCATGGAAGTTGTTTCGACAACTTTCCCCCAAACCTCCTGGCGGGTGCCTTGGATTCACTCTGCTTTTGAGAATGCGGCCGCAGTGGCCTCCGGTGTTGAGGCGGCTTATAAAGTCATGAGACGCAAGGGATATATAGAGGATAAGAAGATCCCTGTGGTGGCCATCGGCGGGGACGGCGGAACAGCCGATATCGGCTTGCAGGCCCTCTCCGGGGCCCTGGAGCGGGGTCATGATTTCGTGTATGTCTGCCTGGATAACGAGGCCTACATGAACACCGGGATTCAGCGTTCTTCATCCACGCCTTTCGGCGCCATGACCACGACCTCGCCTCCGGGCAAGTATTCCCAGGGGCAGCATACCTGGAAGAAAAACATGCCGGCCATTGCCGCCGCGCATAACATTCCTTACGTGGCCACAGCCTCCCCGGCTTACCACCTTGACCTCATGAACAAGATCAGGAAGGCGGTGGCTGTTGAAGGCCCGGCTTATGTCCATATATTCTCGCCCTGCCCGACCGGCTGGCGGATGAGACCGGAACTGGCCGTGGAAAGCGCCCGGCTGGCCGTGCGCACGCGCGTTTTCCCTCTTTATGAGATTATCAACGGCAAGTATGTGCTGAACCGCAAAATAAACAAGCCAAAGCCGATTCAGGATTATTTCAAGCCGCAGGGCCGTTTTCGGCACCTGGATGAAAAGACCATAGCCATGATCGAAGAGCGAATAAACGCGGAATATGAAAAAATCGCCGGATGGGCTGAGGCTGACGCGCCGGAGGATGAAAAAAAATAAAAAATCCCTGTTGACCTGAAAGCCGATTGAGGATAAAAAGATAATTAGCACGATCCCCGGTAGCTCAGTTGGCAGAGCGGGTGGCTGTTAACCACTTTGTCGGCGGTTCGAGTCCGTCCCGGGGAGCCAGATTTCAATCCGCCAATTTGGGCGGTTCTTAGTTAACGCAGAACCCCGACGGGTGACCCCCTCGGGGTTTTGTCGTTTCTCCCCATTTTTCCGGCAGTTACACGCCTCCACACACCCTTGCCGATTCTCCGTTCCGCGGCAACCTCT
>CAZVRN010000079.1:0-10229 GCA_964629485.1 uncultured Thermodesulfobacteriota bacterium
CGCAGACCTCGTTTTGATTGGCAAAAGCAGTCTTTCGCGATTACTTTATGTCTTGTATTGGAAGTTCTCCGGGATCAACCCCCATCATCCAGGCCCGCCTTTTTTAAAATATTGCTTTTAAAAAATAGCTAAAAGCGATACCCAGATAGTTTCCGACCACGTATCCCATTATTCCGGTTGCCAGCCCTGAAATGACTATTTCCTTGTTTTTCAGCCCCGCGGCAGCCACCGGCACGAAAGGAGGTGAATAGATAGCCGCGACTGATGTGATAATCATGGTGTCGGTGTCTATCTTGAAAATTCTGGAAAACAGGATATGCAAAATCCACGCGCCGTACATAACAATGATAGTGTATAACACGATCACTGGCGCGGCGCTCAGAAGCAGTCTCAAATCAGCCATGGAACCCACGACCAGGCAGAATATCAGGATAATATACATGCCTAGCTGGAAGGACATGTCAATGTTTCGTATGGCCGGGATAAAGGAGCATCCGATACCAAGCGTTGTGATGGCCAGTATCAGGGCCGCCATGTTGAATTCTTTGGGGATTGTCAAAAACAGGCCCGCCCCGATGGCGAATATCCCCAGAGCAACCGCGAACGCACCGCTCAGCGGAATGATTTTTTCACGTCTGAAAATACCCGTGTAACGGCTGAAGCCGGTTCGTTCATGATCGATTTCATCTGTGACCGCTATTTCATTCGAGGTTCCCCGGGTCAAAGTTTGTTCAAAAGGAGGCAGGAATTTGTTTAAGACCCTTTGGGCGATAGTCAGGGTAAAGATAAACCAGGGGATGCTGAAAATCATATCCGCGGTGTTGGCCAGGACCAGAATATGTTCCTTGACCTTTAAAGCCAACCCGATAGCCGTCATATTCGGGGTTCCGCCCGTGTACATGCCGATCAACATTCCTGAGACTTTCCATGATTCATCCACGTGGTTTTGCAGAAGGATAAAGGCGATAAAAGCGGATATAAAAACGGAAACGAGGATGATTGCGAAAGAAAGAAGCGTCTTTCCCGCCAGGCGCGACCACCGCTTTAGATCGGTTGAAAAAAGCATCAAGGGGATGGCCAGCGGAACCGTAACATTCATCAGTGTGTCCTGAACGCCCTTAGCTTGCGGCGGGATGATTCCGGTGAGGCTGATGAGGATTCCCACCCCGTAACACAATACAGCCGCTCCGATGGCATTTAACGCTGAGTTTTTTTCACAGGCGTAAAGCACTGCCGCCGGAAAAAGTATATAAAAGAGCGCTAGTATAACGTTCTCCATAATATATCTCCGGTTATTTTAGGCGGTAGAGATCGTTGAGATATTCCAGGGCGAACTCGCTTGCTTTTTCCCGGTCAGGCATCGTGCCAAGCATGGCATACATGGCCGCCACACTGGATTGTTTGGCCGGATCGATTTTTGAAACGTCTAAAGCCGTTTTTTTTATGTCTTGAAGAAACAGGTCCGTGATGGAGGCGTGGATGGGTGAAACAGTCATATGAAGACTGGGCGGCAGATGCTGAAAATCCATGTGCCACCCGAGGTTGTTCATCCGTGCTCCGAGTTCAAAAATGTTTAATTCATCGCTTCCAATGGCGAAAACCGTGGCTTCGGGCTTCCCCAGCACGTGGAGCATGGGCGTTTCATTAATCCCTTTCATCAGGGTATCTGCTGTCTCTTTGGCTGTTTTGGACAATTTTAAAAAACCTTCTTCTCCAAGATAATGCATAACGGCCCAGGCTGAGGCGAGCAGGCCGCCCGGCCTGCCTCCGGCGATGCACGGCGTAGCGTATATACCGCCAGGCCAGTCGGCAAAAGAGAAAAACTGGTATTTTCGCAAGTCTTTGTCCCGGTAGAGTACAGTGGATATTCCTTTGGGCGTGAAGGCGTACTTGTGAATATCAGTTGAGATGGATTTCACGCCCTCGACGCTGAAATCGTAAGGCGGGATCTCATAGCCGAGTTTTTTCAGGAAAGGAAGAATAAACCCGCCCAGACAGGCGTCCACATGCAGCCAGAGATCATTTGCCAGAGCGAGTTCTCCGATTTCCTCTATGGGGTCAACCATGCCATGCGGGTAAGTAACGGCTGTTCCTCCGAGTAAAATCGTATTTTTGGTAATGGCCTCTTTCATGGCCTGGACATCGGCTTTTAAATCCTCGTTTACCGGCGTGTTTATTATTTCCAGCCCCAGGTAGTGAGCCGCTTTATTCCAGGCCGGATGGGCCGTGACCGGGGCTATCATTTCCGGTTTTTTGATCTCCGGCTTCACTTCCCTCGCCCAGTCCCTGGCCGCCTTTATCGCCATCAAAATACTTTCCGTGCCTCCTGAGGTGACACTGCCCACGGCTTCATCATCGCCATGGTTTAAAGATATGACCATGGAAACCGTCTCGGTTTCCATTTTGAGAAGACTGGGAAATGCCATGGGACTCAAAGCGTTTTCAATCATGAAGGTGGAAGCCGCTTCAATAGCTACCTCCTCCACCGCCCGTCCTGCATCGTAAATCAGTCCAAACATCCGGCCTTCGTGCCAATCTGCGTCTCCCTTTTTTAATGATTTTAGCTCGGCCAGCACCTTTTCCTTGGGTGTTCCTTTTGGAGGAAGAGTAATTTGTCCCATGACTGTATCTCCTTGCATTCTTTCGGAACATGGATTAACAATGTTTTTTAACTGGTTATAGTAGTTTATTCATGAAGGCATTGCAAAAAGAAAATTGAATGCCGCTAACACGTCAAGAGGCGCAAAAAATTCAAAGAATCCCCTTCAACCCCTGGCTTAATATTCCAGCTTGACAGGCAGGCGTAATTTTTTATACTCGTCATTGAGATACCGGATTCATTTCAAAACTGTTTCATCAATTCATTCGCTTCAATTTAATGTATGGAGAAGTTAATATTAACGCTTCAACCGTTTGATATCCTTTTTTGCCGCTGGCCAATGGCCGAATAAAGTGAACTGGGGAGTCATATTCAGTTTTTGAAAAATAGAGCCGGGAATATCAAAAAAACCTGGGGGGAGGTCACCAGCAATGGGCATGGAAAATGAAAATAAACCGGTAATAGATGTAACAGGGCAGAAGATACGTCAAATCGGCCTCGTGGTTCGAGATGCGGCAAAAACTGCAAAGCGCTACTCAGAAATCTTCGGTATGGGGCCGTGGTTGTTTTTCGACACAACGCCCACGGAAATGATCCTGCATGATCGACCGCAAAAAGAGGAAGAGGCCGGTATGAGGCTGGCTGTGGCCAACCTGGGAAAAATGCAGGTAGAGTTGATTCAGCCGCTGTCCGGCCCGAGCACGTATGCGGAATTTATCAATGAACGCGGAGAAGGGATTCATCACCTGAGCTTTGGGTCCCTTGAGAACCATGACGAATTCGTGGCGTCCTTAAAGGAGATAGGCGTCGGAATCGAAATGCAGGGCAGCCTGGAAGGGGCTTTGACTTTCTCTTATATGGCCGCGCAGAAGGAACTGGGGGCCATCTTTGAAGCGCTCGGGCCTGCGCCTCCCGGAACCAGGAACACGCTGAAGCCGTGGGGAAGTTATGCTCATCAGGGCCCGGCCTTAGTAAATATAGAGGGTAAAGAGCTCGTTCAAGTCGGTATCGTGGTCAAAGACGCTGAGGAGAAGGCGAAGCGTTACTGGGAAATCTTCGGCATCGGACCCTGGATGTTCATTGATTTTAAACCGCCCCACGTAACCGAGGGCGTTTTACATGGCATTTCCATGACTGATAATAATTTTCATATTAAAGCCGCTCTAGCCGATCTCGGCGGTTTTCAGTTTGAATTGCTTGAACCAGTAAAGGGACCAAGCACGCACATGGAGTTTCTAAAAAAATACGGGGAAGGGATTCACCACGTGAGTTTCGGCCGGATAAAAGATCATGACGAGGTCATAGCCGCCATGGTAGGTCAGGGGATTGAGATTGAATCTACGGGCCTGCTGGGAGGAGCCGCCACCTTTACTTATATGTCCACTCAGCAGGAGTTGGGAACAATTTTTGAGTTTGTCAAAGTTGACCCCGAGGCGAAAAGCACTATAACTCCATACGGTTTTTATCCGCCGCCTAAGTAAGTATTACTTCAGGCCGATCGGGCTTGATTCATGCGGGAGCTTTCTTACGTTGATTTTGTATTGTTCATTTTAATCTCTATCAAACGAAAAGAGGCGAAAAATGGAAATTAAAAAAGTGGGTGTCATCGGCATGGGAACTATGGGTGGACAAATCGGCGTTGTCTGCGCCAGGGGAGGGTATCAAACCGCCATGGTGGATGTTTCCTCCGAGAAGGTTGAAGAAGGGCTGCAGCGTATCCGGGCCTTTTTGCAGACCCAGGAAAAAAAGGGAAGAATAGATCAAAATGCGGCCGACGAAATTCTATCGCGCATTACAGGCAGCGCGGACCTCCAGGCGTGCCTGGCCGATGCCGATCTGATAATCGAGGCGGTTTATGAGGACATGGAAATTAAAAAAAAGGTTTTTAAAAACATGGATCAGGCCGTTTCGGCGCATACCATCCTGGCCAGCAACACCTCAACCCTCTGGATTACTGAAATCGCCGCCGCCACGAATCGTCCGGGAAAATGCATCGGAACACATTTTTTAATCCCCGCGGCCTTGACGCCTCTGGTAGAGGTTGTGCGGGGGACGGCTACATCGGACGAGACTCACCGGGCGGTTATTTCATTTCTGAAAAGCTGCGGTAAAGAAACAGTTACAGTCGAGGATTCCCCCGGCTTTGTCATTAATAGGCTTTATCTGCCCATGATCAATGAAGCCTTTTTCATGCTTGAAAATGGCCTTTCCAGCGCCGAGGAAATAGACCTGAGCTGCACCAGGGGTCTGGGATTTCCTCTAGGGCCTTTGGCGGCGGCGGATGCTTCCGGGCTGGACATCATTTTGTCATGTATTCAGACTCTGCACAGGGAACTGGGAGAAAAATTCCGGCCGTCTTCTCTTCTCGTGAAGCTGGTTAAGGCGGGTCATTTGGGCCGTAAGTCCGGCCGCGGAGTGTATTCTTACGAAAAATAAAACCGGCTTTCCCTTGAGGTAAAAATTTTCATCAGAACGCATCCCGCCAGAAAGCAGCGATTCGTTTTTGACCCAGAGCCATTTCATGAGGGGCCAATTCAAGGGTTGCTGTCTTCTGGTAGCCTTTCTTCTTGAGCAGTCCGAAAAGCTTGGTAAATTCTACTTTGCCTTCACCGGGTATGAGGTGCTCATCGTCTCGGTAGCTTTTTCCGCCGTGGTTATCGTGAAGATGCAGATGGCTGATCCGGCCGGATAAGTGCGTTATGATATCCGGCGCCGTACTCGTTTTATGCGTCAGCATGGCGTGCCCCACATCCAGGGTCAGGCCTAAATCCGGAACCATAAGCAGGGCCTTTTCAAGGTCGGCTGAGGATTCGCTCAGATTTTCCAGATTGACCCTTACACCTGATTCCGCGCCCCACTGAACCACTTGTGTCAGAAGTGCGATTTTCCTTTGAATGGTTTCAGCAGGTATCCACCGGGAATCCACGTTAAAGTGGATGGTCAAAAGTGCGGCCTTAAGGCGGCCGGCTGCTTCCAGGGCCTGCTTGAGCCTGGGGAGGCAGTCATTTTCGAGACTGGCTAGGTCTCTGGGATTTCCTTCCTTCGGACCGTGACCTATCAAGGTCAAATTTTTTTGTGCGGCCAATTCGCTCCAGGCGTACTCTTCCTCGATGCCGCCTTTACTGGGCAGAGTAATTTCCAGGGTTTTGAATCCCTGAGCCAAAATAGTTTCAATCTCGTCACGATTATGGACCCTGGCGCATATTTCAATCATAAGGCCTCCTTATCTTTAAAACCATGCCCTGACACCTATATCAAACGAGATAGCCATTACCCACCGCGGTTGTCAAGGTAAAACATGGTCACTTTACGACTATGCGGGCTTCATTCTTATATCCCAATAAGTTTATCGGTGACTTGACGAGTTTTTTTTCGTATGCGACTATTAATATTAAACCATGATCACTGCATTGGAGGCAATGATAAGGCCGAAAGATTTTAAAGGCTGAAGCGAGATCTCCTGAGAACGGGTGTTTTTGTCGAAATCGCTGAAAAGGGGTATGTCATGGGCTTCGAGATTTACGGATGGTGCGGAAAAATTCTCAAGGCGGACCTCACGCATAACAAGATAACTGAAATTGATACCGCGGATTATGCGGATCGTTTTTTAGGCGGTAGGGGTATCGCCACCCGGATATACTGGGATGAGGTCAGTCCGGGCGTGGGCGCATTGGACCCCCAGAACCGTTTGATTTTAATGACCGGACCTCTGGGAGCGACCGGCGCGCAAGGAGCTTCAAGGTTTGAAGTCGTTGGGAAATCCCCCATGTCTGTGCCTGAAGGTTTCTGCTATGGGAACCTTGGAGGATATTTCGCCCCTTTCTTAAAGAAAGCCGGTTATGACGGGATTGTGGTCACAGGTCGCGCTTCGAACCCGAGCTATATCTGGATTAATGATGGCCGGGCTGAAATTCTCGATGCATCCCTGCTGTGGGGAAAGGGCGTCTATGAAACCCGGGACTTCCTAAAAGCGCGGCATGGGAAAAACATACGCTATGTCGCGACCGGGGTGGCCGGCGAAAATATGTGCCGCAGCGCCACCATTATTACCGATAATGAAGGCTCGGCAACCGGGGGGTTTGGAGCAGTTATGGGGTCGAAAAACCTTAAAGCGATTGCGGTCCTGGGCAGTGGGAATCCGGCAGTCGCCAGGCCGGATGAACTCAGGGAACTCAATCGTCTGGTCATTCATCTCAACAAACATAAACCGATGCGGTCTCCGTTCCCCGAGGATCAGGTGCGCCGCGTGGGAAAGGGTTCCTGTTTTCAATGCGGCCTCGATTGTAACATGCGCAGTACTTTTCAGACCGCGTCAGGGAAAAAGGTTGTCCGGAAATGTCAATCCATGTTTGTTTATTCGCCGTGGGTTGCGAGAAGGCAGGGCGAATCCATGGAAACAGCCATTAACGCCACTGGAATTTGCAATGACCTCTCTATCTGCACCATGGAAATGGCAAACATGATTGAATGGCTCAAGAGGTGCCATAAGTCAGGGGTGTTGACTGAAAAAGACACGGAGCTGGATTTTTCGCAGTTGGGTACAGCTGGTTTTTTTCAGAAGCTTACCCACATGGTCGCTTACCGGGAAGGATTTGGAGATATCCTTGCCGAGGGACTGTTGCGGGCAGGGGAAAAACTCGGGAAAGAGGCCCGAGATCTTTTTTCAAACGAAGTCGCTGGCGTGGGTTCAGGAGCCAGTTATTCCCCGAGGGAATATATCACCAACGGCATCTTATACGCCCTCGAACCCCGGCAGCCTATCGCCATGTTGCATGAAGTCAGCAGGATTATCGGCCAATGGGTCATGAATCAGGCCAGACCGGGATCAACGCCGGTAACATCGGAAGTTTTCAGGGCCGCGGCCGCCAAATTTTGGGGGAATGATAAGGCTTGGGACATGACAACCCATGAAGGGAAGGCGGCGGCGGCCGTAAAAATACAGGATCGAACTTATGTCAAGGACAGCTTACTTCTCTGCGATTCAAGCTGGCCGATCATGGTTTCGAACAACACACCCGATCACGTTGGTGATCCGGCGCTTGAGAGCAGGATTTTTTCCGCGGTTACAGGCATTGATACTTCAGAGGAAGACCTCAATTTTTACGGGGAAAGGATTTTCAACCTTCAGAGGGCGATTCTTCTGCGTGAGGGCCGTCAGCCTCAGAAGGATGACTACCCGGCTGAATTTAATTTCACTGATCCGGTAAAGACGGTTTTCATGAATCCTGAAGTAATCGTACCGGGGCCCGGAGAAGAGGTAATATCCCTCAAGGGCAGCACTTTGGACCGTAAGGTTTATGAAAAGATTAGAAGGGAGTTTTACGAACTCAGGAGATGGGACCCCGAATCAGGCCTCCAGAAAGCCGAAACGCTTGAGCGCCTGGGAATGCCCGATCTGGCGGAAGAACTTAAAAAAATGGGCCTTTTAAGCGAGGGATAGCCCTGGCTGCGTTACAGCTTTCAGACCAGGGACCCCTTCATTTAAGCAGAAGTTCAGGTCGGTTGTAGAATTACTGCCAGCCAGTTTTTAATCTTTTCCGCGAATGTGTATCGTCTTTTCCCCGAACAAAGAAAACCGAAGCCATTTGAAACTGAACTCCAGTAAGGCCAGGTCACTGGTTTTAATGGCTTCGGTTGTTTCCGGGGATACTATGAAGCGCTTTAAAAAAGGGCTTTGGAAGATAAACTCTCGGAACTTGTCCAGGTTGTAGGATGACATGAAGAACATCTGCATCTTTTTCATCTGATGTTCTGGAGGTCCCAATGATTTTTGAGAGGTGATGATTTCCATCCATTGATCATTGATTCTGTTATGTTCATTGAGGCCTTGATCAGCCTGCCAGGTTTCCACGGTCCATAACCGATCTTCATTAAAACCCTGGCAGTGGTCTTCTTTTACCAGAAAATAAAATTGCCTGCCTCCGCGAGCCGAACCCCGGCCCAGGGGATAGATTCGGCATGCTCCGGGACGGGCTTCATAGACAGTACAGCCTTTGGATGAGACAAAGGGACATGGTTTGCCTTCCTTGTCGGACATCTTGAGTTGAATGCGTGGAAAAGGCCGGGGAGGTTCTATTTTGGTCTCCGTGTATTTTTCGAGGAACTGATCGGAAGAGATCTTGAGTTTATTTTTTAAACATAGGATGTCGTATGGGGTCAGGATCAGGTTTAAATCGGCACAGCAGCTATTAAAACAGGCTATCCCCGGATGGCAGGCAAAGCGAAAAGTCTCGTCTTCAAGCGGTTGAAACGGGCCTGCTGCCTGGTCGAAAGGGTTCACTGCGGGAGGTCTTCACCGGCCCTGGCGCCTTGCTTCATTCTGGCCTCCAGAACCTCGGGTTTGATTTTTATGGTTTTTTCTCCAAACAGGCCGAATTTTATCCAGTCCATGCCGAAACGAAGAAGCTCAGTATCGTCCACACGAAGCTGTTCGAGAAAATTTTCCTCCAGATCGAAAATATCAAGGAAACTGCTGTTAAAGACAAATTCCCTGAATTTATCCAGATTATAAGTGGCCATAGTGATCATGCTCTTAATCTGGGGGTTGGTCACGTCCAACTCTTTAAGCTTCGGATGATTGACTATTTCGTTAAAATAGTTGTAGGCCCGTTGATAGTCCAAAATCCCCTGATCCTCCAGCCATTCGATGACCATCATTTCCTGGTTTTCCTTGAGGCCGAGGCAGCTCTCTGGATCAGCCATAACAGAAAATTTTTCCTCCTCGTCCATGTCCAGGGGGTACATGCGGCATGGCCAGGGCCGGTCCTCATAAACCTGACATCCCTCAGGCGTGACAAATTGACAGCTTTTATTCTCATCGTCAGACATCTTGAGCACAACCAGAGGTATGATCTGGTTTTGAGTAGAAAGCAAGTAGGTGTATTTATCAAGAAAATCAGACGAACTGAGGCCCAACCTGTTTTTTAACCTTAAAACGTCATACGGCCCCAGGAAAATATTAATGTCAGCACAGCACTTGGTAAAACAGCTCACTCCCGGGTGGCAGTTAAAACGGAAATGGTCTCTCAAACTCAGTTTTTTTTGTTTTTCTTCTTTTTTGTCCATCTTGTTTGCCTTAGTCGGTTTTTTTATTTTAAACACCCGATGAGGATGTTGACGAATAACATAGTAATTTGTGACTTGTCAATTAATAAACTATCCAAATGTCGCTGCTGGGCTTTTAAAGAAGCAGTGATTGTGTTGAAATAGCGTAAGCCGAATATATAACCCGCAGGAATATTATCAATATCTTGATGAGTTACACTTAAACTAGACAATGAATTCTGCTAAAATGAACTCTGCTAGCGGACGAAATTTGCTGTGGTCTCATTGAAGATAAATGTGCATTTTAAGGGTATTAATCATTGTTTTCCTGTTCTCGTTTTAAAAACTCATCTATGGAGATTACTTTGCCCTTAAAAGGCGGCACTCCGAGCATTGAGGTTTGGGACGAACCATCGGTTTGTTTACCATGGGTTTTTTCCAGGTCCTGAATGAATTGTTTGAGTTGCGGATTTTCTTCCATGAGATTTTGGATTTTTTGATCCATCTGTTTAAGGCCTTCAACTAAGTCACAGGTATTGATAGTAAAACCTATGCTCCGACTCAGTATTTCCACGAGACGTAGTTG
>CAZVRN010000080.1:0-10223 GCA_964629485.1 uncultured Thermodesulfobacteriota bacterium
CGGGAACACCAACGGAAAGATCGTTTATGCGCTGGTTACTGATCTGATTCAAACCAGTCTCAAGAAAGGCCGTGTGACTTTCAGCTCCGGAATCACGGAGGCCTTGATCAAACTTAAAAATTTTAACCGGGAGCGGATTTATTACAATCAGAACATCAAAAAAGAGGGCGAAAAAATCGAGAACCTGTTTAAACTGCTTTTTGAGCGTCTTTTGGAGGATTTTGAGACAGGCGCTCAGAACAGTCCACGTTTTAGAGAGCATCTGGAAAATATGGCTCCGGATTACCTGGATACCCGGCCCCCGGCCGCTGTGGTGCGGGACTTTATAGCCGGTATGACAGATGAGTATTTTTTGTCCGAAGCAAGGCGGATGCTTCTGCCACGCTACCAGGACCGTCGTTTTTGATGGCTCACATGGATGAACCCATGAAACACGATTCAGTTTATTATCTTCCAGACCTGGAAATTTCGACCACCCGGGCCCGCACAGAGTATTTGCTTCAACGCCTTGCCGGGATAAGTAAATACGCTTGCGAGACTTTTCCGGATATTAAGGTCAGATTCAGCCGAGCTGGTCTGAAACCGGATAGTTTTGATTCGCTTAAAGACCTTGAAAAACTTTCCATAAGCAGAACCGCGCTGTTCGGGAATGAAGCGGTTTGTTGCAATGGCTGGACCCAGGCGCTTTTTGCCGCCGGGATGAGACCCGGTGACGTGGCTCAGGTCAACCTGGGGCTTTCCATGTCCACTCTGGCCATGGCCCTGGATCAGTCCCTGCGTGCATTGAATGTGCGGTCCATCCCCTCTGGCACGGCCGGCCTGGACATTCAAATCGATCTGATGAAGGACCTGGAGGTGGATGCCTGTATCTGCACCCCGGAAGCAATGACGGTCATGGCCGATTACGCGGACATGAAAGGGCTGGATATACAGAAGGATCTTAAGCTCAAACTAGTGTTTTTGGTCTCACCCCATCCTGTTTTGCTGCCTCTTGAGCAGAAGGATCGGTGGGGTGTTTTTGTTCGGTCGGCTTTTGGGACGGCCGAGCTTGGCTGCTTGGGTTATGAATGTTCCTCCGGCAGCAGCCTGCACTGGCCCGATGATGTCTTGATTGAGATTGTGGATTTGGAAAGCGGCCGTCAACTCGGCCCGGGCTGGACAGGCGAGGTAGTGGTCACAACCTTTGATAAAAAATATCCGCTCATTCGCTTTGGAACCGGAAGGCTGGGTTCTTATACGGACGTGCCCTGTTCCTGCGGACGCACCACAAACCGCTGGGTGAAACTCCCGGAAAAGGTGAGGACAGGCCGTCACGGACTGCACATCTGACGGCTGTTTTTCCGGTTGAGTTTCTGTAAATGATAGCGGCGCCAGTGAATAAAATTTCTTTTTTAATGGCTGTGATAATGCCTTTATGGCGTTAGTTAGTTCAATTTATTAAAGCGATACTTGAATTATTTTTTGCCTGAAAAAGAGACATGGATTCCTCTCGGGAACCAGTAATTCTGTCGAAATTCCTGAAAGCAAAATTTTAACACGCTCAAATCCGGGCAGTCAAAAAACAGGGGGCTTCTTAAGACAAAGACCTCGTATTAGAGCCTGGTTTTTACCGGTTTTATGCGAAAATATTTTAAATTGCCCCTTTGGCACGAATCTCGCGAAATGATTTCTTGAAAGCCTCAATCACCTGGTCAACGTCTTCCGGAGTGTGCGCCGCAGACAGGAAGAACAGGTGAATGCCCGGGATAACGACCCCGTTTTTGTGAAGGTGGTTATAAAATAATACCTGAGTCTGTCCGGTGTCACGCCCTATTTCCCAGGCGCTCTCTATTGGTTTATCAGTAAAAATCAGATGAAACATTGACTGAGCGTTCATAAGAATAGCCGGAAATTTTTCTTCTTTTAAGAATGCGTTTATTTCATTGGCCAGCCGCTCGGACTGCTCAGCCATATATGGATAAATCTCGGGGTGAGCTTTGATGTGTTTCATGACCGCGGTCCCGACCCTGCTTGTCATCGGGTTGCCGCTAAAGGTGCCTCCGGAAAAAATAGTCGTCCCGCCTCCGTGGTAATTAAAGACGTTCATGATGTCTTCACTGGCGGTTACGGCCCCGACAGGCATGCCTCCCCCTATGGCTTTGCCATAAGTGGCCATATCGCAGGACACGTCAAAGAATTCCTGGGCCCCGCGGAATCCACCCAAACGAACGCCGGTAATCACTTCATCCATCATGAATAAAACGTTGTTTTCCTTACAGACCGCGCTCAATTTCTGAAGAAAGGCACCCTGATCCACCCGTGGATTGGAACTCTGCACCGGTTCGATCATCACCAGGGCCAGTTCATCCTTGTTCTCGTGAATCAAGTCGAAGGCGGTTTCATCACGGTAAGGGAGCATCAAAACCTGATCAGTCGTTTCCTTGGGGATACCTTTGCCCTGCGGCCGGAGCTGGGGTCGTTTGGGATCGCTCTTTTTATTGACAACAACTGTCACGTAGTCGTGGGCCCCATGGTATGAACCGACAAAAAGCCCTATTTTGTTTTTGCCGGTATATGCGCGTGCAGCCCTGATGGCATACATGGTGGCTTCAGTGCCCGAGTTACAAAAAATCGCTTTTTCACCGCACGGTGAAGCTTCGATCAGGAGTTCAGCCAGTTCTCCCTGGTAAGGATTGGTAAGCCCGAAATGCGGACCCAGGTCGGCTGTTTCTTTAATAGCGTTGACCACCAGGTCCGGGTTATGGCCGAGCAGAATGGGGCCGAAGCCCATGGTCAGGTCAATAAATTCATTGCCGTCAACGTCGGTAACACGGGAACCTTTTGCCTTGGTGACGTAAAAAGGGTAGGGCATATTGATGGTGCCCACGACTTCCTGGGCCAGGACCTTGCTGTTGCGAACCGCGACCTCATGTGAGCCAGGCATCATTGCCCTGAGTTCCTTGAGTATGTCTTCCATGAACTCCTCCTTAATTAGTAAATAGTATCTGGAAAAATTTATATACGAGGAGCCGCCCCCTGCAACTTCTTGCCGGGCTGACTCGTTTGAAAAGTGAAGAAATCGTATTTTGTGATAAATAACAGAATTGAAACTCATGATCAATATATTATTCTATAGACACGTGGATTGCCCAGCGAGACAAGGCAATTGGAAAACGATGGCGCGGAGTGAACCGGCTTTAATTTGGCAGAGTTTTTTGAACCGGTCAGGATTTTTATGGTAGAATAGATGCTAATTCTGAGAAAGCTGAAAAAACATGTTCCGGCAATAAAATCTCCGGTTTTATACCTGTGGCCTGGCAACCTTTTTTATCAGTCTATCGGATACTGTAAGGATCGATCATGATTGAAAATATACTTTATTATGGCGATAACTTGGATATCCTGCGTCGCTATATCAAGGATGAATCGGTTGATCTGATCTATCTTGATCCGCCCGTTTATAACAATGTGGAAAGTAAAAAGTTTTGCGGAGAACAACTGCCCCCCGAATCCGCAGTGCAGGTGGAAAATCCCCCTAATCCCTCAATCCGGTCTCAGGCCGCCCAATCCGCCGCCCGGGAACTCGAAGCCAGACAGGATCGCTTGAGACGGGTCATGCAAGCCTCACGGGCAATACTTGGCGAGAATGAGGTTTTTGCACACTTGAGCATGATGATGCCGAGACTAAGAGAACTATACCGGGCCCTGAAACCGGCCGGAATAATATACCTGCACACCGACCCGCTTCTCATGCCATACCTTAAAATAATTATGGATGCTATATTCGGTCCCCAGAACTTTAGGAACGAGATTATTTGGAAACGCACTCAACCAAAGTCCCGCGCAAGAAAACGCCTCCCGGGAGCTTATGACGTCTTGTTGACTTACGCCAAGTCGGAACGAGCGATTTTTCAAAGTCAATACCGGAAGTATAATTCGAAATATGTCGAAAAATTTTATCGCTTTGTTGAACCGGGGACCGGCAGGCGGTACATGCTGGATAACTTGACGAACCCTAAAAAGGATCGTCCTGACCGGACCTATGAGTTCCCTCCAGGTAGTGGAGTGGTCAGGGTCTGGCGCTGGAAAAAAGAAAGAATGGTTCAGGCATGGGAACAAGGACGTGTCGTTGTCCCCAAAAAAGGGAAGGTGGCTCGATACGTCCGCTATCTCGATGAAATGCCCGGAATCCCTGTCTCTGATGTCTGGGACGACATTGAACCTCTTCATGGTTCTGGCTCGGAAAATTTCGGGTATCCTTCGCAGAAGCCGGAAGCCTTACTCGAACGGATTATCAGGATGAGCACCCGGGAAGGGGACCTGGTGCTGGATCCCTTCTTAGGGAGCGGGACCACCGCGGCCGTGGCCAATCGGCTTAACCGGAGATGGATGGGCGTCGATATTGACCAGATGGCCATTAGCTTGTGTAAATACAGGCTGTGCGGCAAGGACGGGGATCAGAGGCAGTACAAGGTCTTTGGGGAGCCGGCATCCTTTGAAGAAGCAAAAACGCTGTCTGCTGAAGACCCGGTGCAGTTTGCGTGGTGGGCCCTTGGTTTGGTCGGCGCACAGCCGCTGTATTTAATAGACGAAATAGAAAAAACCGCCTGCGGACGGATTTTTTTTCACGATGATCCCAGGGGTGAGAAAAAACAGTTTCTTTTTTTCGTAAAAGCAAGTCGTCCAACGCTTGAAGATATCCGCATTTTGCTTGCTTCAGCAGACCGGGAAAAAGCGGTAATGGGGGCCTTGATCACACTCCAGGCCCCGGGAGAACCCATATTGACAGAGGCGGCCGGGGCCGGGTTTTACAATTCGGCCTGGGGCAAATATCCTAGGTTGCAGATAATCACCGTGGCTGATTTGTTAAAGGGGGAGCATATCAATTACCCGCATCCACAATATGTAGACACGTCTCACCAGAAATTTTCCAGGGTTAAGGTAAAGGACAAGGAGCAGTTGAACCTCCTTTAATTAATTGAATTTTTAAGGGCGGCGGTTTCCCCGGAAATTTTTCCGGAAACAAAACGCTTTAGATTTTTCATAGATCATTCTGTCTAGGGTTTTCTTGGTTGTTCCGTTTTTGTGGGTCTAAATCGAAATTATTTTACCGAAGGGGGAATAATGGCCGTTATAACTATTTCAAGGCAGTTCGGCGCGGGTGGAAGGACCTTGGGCGAAGCGGTGGCCAAAAGGCTGGGCTATCACTTCGTTAGCCAGGAAGTTGTCAACATGGTGGCTGAGGAGGCCAAGGTCTCAGTGGACTGGGTGCGATCCATGGAAAAGGAAGCAGGCGGCAGGCTGATGCGCTTGGTAAACAAAATTGTGAGCAGCGATTTTATTGACCGCCACGTCGGGACCGAACGGGCCGATTTCGATGAAAAAAAGTACGCAGCTTTCCTGAAAAGTTTAATAACTTCAATGGCCGCGTCAGGAAATGTGGTCTTTTTAGGCCGGGGAAGCCAGTTTATTCTGGCGGACAACCCTGACACGCTTAATATCCTGCTGGTGGCGGAACTCCAAGACCGGATAGATTTTCTTTCTAAGATCTGGAACATTAAAAAAAGCGAGGCCGAGCAGGCAATCCTTTCGCGGCAAAAAAGAAGGAGGTCTTTTTTGAAAATTTTTGACCCGCGTGACCCGGATAACCCCTGTATTTATCACCTGGTAATCAATATTAGCCGGGTTAAACTCGAATATGCGGAGGAGATGATTGTCTGGCTGGTCAAAAAAAGAGAAGAACAAGGTCACTCAAGCGATGCGGAAACCTGATTTTTTTTGACAGATTTTAATCCCCGGAACTTCCTCGAATCAAATTACAAATCAGCCGAATCTTCCCAGGCTTTGGAATTTTCTCACGGCCACGTCTGTAACCAGGAGAACCAGGGAAAGCAAGGCCAGGTACGGCCAGAGAGGCGCGCCGCGTACCTTTGCCTCCGCCTTGACAGTAAAAAGACGGGCCAGATTGTCTTCAGGCCTCATGACTTTGCCTTTGGTGATGGAGGCCAGCCGTTCGAGCAGGTCGTAATTTATCCCTTTGTTTGCAAATTCATCAGTATAGGGGATACCGTATCCGTATACTTGTGACTGCAAAAACTCACCCGTGTCTCCGGTAAAAAGGCTGATATAATACTCTCCTGTTTCCTCGGCATTGAAGGAGCCTTGATATCTTCCCGGCGCCACCTGGTCCAGGGGGATGATCCTGTCCGCTTTGGATGGAAAGAGGACTTTGATTTTGAGGTTTAACCGGTTTACATAGCGGTTTTGATCATCGGTCACGTCTACCGTGAATGTCCCCTGTCCCCCTTTACGAGTGATAGTGGAGTGAAAGTTTCTCGGCGTTTCCTTCCGCTGTGCCCATTTGATCATCTGGGAGACAAATTTAGGGTACTGATCCCACCGTACCCAGTCCCGTCCCCAACGCGCGGAAAGATCGGAGGTAAAGGCTACGCTCCGGCCCAGCCCGTAGGGCCAGGCGGCCAGCAGCGGCCCATCTTTCGTTTGGATCAGTATGCGCGCCTCCGGTTTAGGGTAGGTAATGACAAGTCCGTATATGTTCGGCCAGTCGTTATCAGAAAAGCCTGTAATTATATCCCCCGGCGTGGCTGTGACCGGTTTAAGGGTTTTTTCCACAATTACCTTTTTCGCTGCGATTTTGGTTTCACCGATGAAAATTCTCGGGATCTTGTCGGCGTCTTTGGTGAAATAACTTCGTCCTCTTCCCCACCTGGCTATATTCTCCATGAGTCTGATGTCCGTGTCTCCTCCGACCCCCACCGTGGAGATGGTAATGCGCGCTTTTCTCATCGAGCGGACCAGGGTTTCAAAATCGGCCGGAGTGGTTAAACCGTCAGAAAGAACTATAATGTGTTTTTTTGCGGCTGGAACTTTTTGCAGAACCCTGAAGGCCTCCTGAAGCGCGGGATAGAGATCAGTACCTCCGCCTTCTTTCAAGACGGATAATTTGCGGGCGATCTCCCGGCGTTTTTTGGCCTGGGTGATAGGGATGATCCATTCAAATTTTGAATCAAAAGCCAGGACTCCGACCTTGTCTACCGGGTTCAGCATCTCCACGGCGGAAAAAGCCGCGATTTTCGCTCCCTCCATTTTGCTTTTTTGAATGATGCTGCCAGCCATGCTGGCGGATTTGTCAATGATCAGGATAAGACACAGTCCCGGAATTTCATAGGTCGTTGGCACCTCCATATAAACGGGCAGGGCTTTTTCAACCGGTGTTTTCAAATACCCGCCCGCGCCAAAACTCCTGTCTCCGCCGATCATGATCAGCCCGCCGCCGATGTCTTTGACATATTTTTCAAAATTTTCCATGGTCGAATAAGAAAGGCCTTGGCCGGAAACATTGTCCAGAACGATGGCGCTGTAATCAAGAAGGCCGTGCATGGAATAAGGCAGGCTTTCTATACCGCTGGGAGCAATATTAAGCCCCTGGGCCCTAAGGGCGCGAATCAGAGGGCTTGATTTCTGTTTGTCCCCGGTTAAAAACAAGATTTGAGATTTTCTGGTCCCCCGCGTAAATGCAAGTCCTTCGTTATTCTGAGGCACCGCATCCTGAAAGGTATTAATAATCGCTTTGTATAGATAAAGACCCCGGTCTTTCAGGGAATCGTTGAAACGGAAAACATTTTTCCCGGGCTTGAGCGTTACTTTCCGGTCAGCCAGAAGTCTGCTGTTTTTCAGCAGAATAATTTCTCCCTCACTTTCTTGGGCTGCGGTTGCCAGAAGTCGGATTTCGAACGGTGTTTCCAAGGGGACAGCCTGGGGCGTCTCAAGTTTTTCGATAAAGACCTCATTCTGGCCGAACCAGGTCTTAAGCGGAACAGGATAGACTTCAATTTCGAGCGATCTGGCTAAAAAAGCCATGTCCAGGGCATGCCCCATATTTTGATTCCCGTCGGAAAATAAAACGATTCTATTCTTGCCTTCCTGAGGCAGCTTTCCTATAGCTAGTTGCAGAGCTTCAGAGATGTTAGTGAAGTTAGTATTGACCTGCGATCGATAAGAATCCGGCTTGAATTTTTCATTTAATGCTATTTCAAGGGAAGGGTGTCTGCCAAAGACGATCAGCCCGGCCCGATCTTCTTTTTTTAAACCAGCGGCGGCCTTTTGCATCATCTCGATACTCTTGTCTTCCTGATCTTTAGAAATGCTTTGGGAAATATCCTGGACAAAAAAAAGATCGACCTGGTCAGAGCGTTCCAAGATTCTTGGATCCGCAAGTGTCAGCCCCAGAATCAGAATAAGGAGTGACCGCAGGCCGCCGATAAGTATTTTTCTCCGAAGCGGCTGCTCCTTGAAAGAAAATCGGTACATCATTATCCAGATGACCGGTATGAAAAGCCAGAAGAGGAGAAAAACGGGTTTTGCGAAAGTAATCGGCATGAAGAATCTCATCTGTTTTTCAGCCAGAAGTACCACTCGATGATAAGACTGGCCAGGGCGGTCAGGATAAAGAGAAACCAGAGGGCCTGTTCCGCGGTCACCGGTTCGGATCTTCCGGTTTCCGTAACCTCGCGTGCTTGGCCGCCAGCCGCGAATCCGCGAATATCCGACTCCCTCTTATCAAGCAGATTCACCGCGAAGTCCCGCCATTTTTCACCTTCAATAACCGAGTATATCCCGACGTTGGCGGTGCGGGTATATTGAAAGGAAGCAGACTCGTGTTGATATTTCTCCCATTTCCCGGATGGAGTACGGATGGAAAACTCCTTTTTTTTGTTTTCGAATTCAATTGTAAACGGGTCCCCGGCTGTAATTTGCCTGGATGACACGCGCAGTTTGTTTGGATAAAGCCATTGAAAGATGTTGCTCATCATCACCGGGAAAGCCACCCGCAGGGGAAGGTCGGAGTCTGCCAGGTCAAAACCTATAAAAACCGCGCGCAGGCCGCTTCTTTGATACGAGTACATTAGTCCGGTTTGACGTGATTCAAGAAGTGGTTTAAGTTGTTTATTCACTTTGACCAGCGCGGCTTTTTCTATTTTAAGGCCGCTTACATTAAGATTTTGCATCAAAGGATTTGTTTGATCCCAATCAAGAACCTCCGGCTCTTCGACCTGCCCGACTCTGGTGATGGGGATTGAGGGCGAAAAGGAATCGATCAGAAGAAAGTTTCCTTTTTCTGTGGCCGGAGGAGAAATTCGGTCGAGAATCACAATATCGTGTCTTTCGGTTTGAACCGGCCAGGAGGAGGGGATTACTTCCTTGACTGAATTGACCATGAAGTTAGGGTATGCGTTTAATAATTTTTCCAGGAAGTAGTTACCACCGGACACGAGAAGGATCCATATATTTTTTGAGGAACTCAATACGCTGTAGGCTTTATTGTCAGTCGGGAAGTCATCTTTAAAGTCAAGCGTTGCCTGGGCCGTTCCCGCCATCAAGCCTGAGTAGGGAAAGATGAAAATCTTTTTTTCAAATTTTGTAAGTCCAATCGTCTTTTTAACTATCGTTTTTTCGTCAAGGCTCAGCCTGAAGGGGCAAATGACCGGATTCGGCGTGAAGTTTGTTATCTCCACCATGATCTCGTAACGGTCTTCAAAGTCTAACCGGGGTCTGAACTCAAACTTGGTGATACCGACGTTTCGCTTGCCCCCTGTAATCAGGATGGGCTTTACTTTTGGATTTATATGAGTCAGTTTTTCAAAATCACCTCCGGCCCCGTCTGTGATGAGGAACGTCCAGTCATCATGATCCGGGTTCATGAAGGACAGGGCCATGTAGACGGCTTGTTCTATCCGCCCGGGCGTATCCGTGGGCTGAATTTTTTCGATAATTTGTTTTAAGTTTTTTTTGTCGGCTGAAAAAGCAGACCTCAGCACGGGTTTCCTCCCGGCTTCGATAATAAGCATGCGGCTGCCTTTTGGAAGTTCGTCAATTAGTTTATGCGCTTCTTTTATGGCTCGATCGAACCTGATACCGTAGGCCGTATGCGTCTTCATGCTGGCGCTGGAATCCAGGACCAGAATCACGTCGCCTTTTATTTGGGTGGTGTAAAACCAAACCGGCTTAGCCAGGGCAATCCCAACCAGGATAATGGCCATTATCTGAAGCAAAAGCGGCAGGTTTTTTATGATCTTCTGAATTCGGACCCCGCCTTTTTTTTCTTTTAAGACAGCGCGCCAGATGAAAAGGTTCGTGACCTCAACCTGCTTCGGTTTGGGTTTAAAGCTATGAATGAGGATGATGATCGGAATCAGTCCCCAAACAAGCAGCGCGCTTGGGTT
>CAZVRN010000081.1:0-10199 GCA_964629485.1 uncultured Thermodesulfobacteriota bacterium
AGTGACGCCCCCGTTGACCTGGGTGTTTCCCGCTTCGGCCTGAACGACGCCGCCGGGCTGGCGGCTTTCCTGAAAGAGTATTTCCATCTTTAGCGGCAAGGGTGATGATTTAAGCGGCGTTTAAACGAGGCGGCAATGTTCTGGTTTAAAAAAATCGTGTCCAAATTTTTATTCCCCATCCCTCTCAGCCTGGAAATACTGCTTCTCGGCCTGATTATGCTCTGCTTTACCTCAAGAAAAAAATTGGGCAAGGCCTTTATCGCCCTGGGAATCGTCCTCCTGGCGGGTTTGAGTTTCACGCCGCTGTCGGACATGCTCCTGGCCCCGCTTGAATACAAGTATCCCTCGCTTGAGAACCTGGAGGCATGCCCGGAAGTGAAATGGATCGTGGTACTGGGGGGCGGTCACAAATACGACCCCAGAACTCCTGTGACCGCGCGGCCTAATCAAGCCACCATGATTCGCCTGGTCGAGGCGATCAGGCTGCACCGCCTGCTGCCTCAAACAAAGCTCATCCTGTGTGAAGGAGGCCCGAATAATCAGGTAAAGGGGGCAAGACTCATGGCTGATGTCGCCCTGGCCCTGGGGGTTGACGGAAAGGACATCATACTGGAGTCTGTTTCCAGGGACACCAAGGACCAGGCCCGCCTGGTGAAAAAAATGATCGGCTGCGACAGGCTTATTCTAATCACTTCCGCGGCCCACATGCCCAGGGCCATGGCCCTCTTTAAAAAGCTGGACATGCAGCCCGTTCCGGCGCCGACCGATCATTTATATAATAAGGACCCGGCAGGCAGGAGTTTTTCGGATTATTTTCCAAACGCGAAAGCGGCCCTTAAATCGAAAATAGCGTTTCATGAATACCTGGGGCTGGCCTGGGCCAAGATCAGGGGGCAGATTTAAGCTCGGTCAGCCCATAAAAGAGGCAGGGAGACCATCTGGACCGCGGTCTCATCGCCGGCGGCAAGCCCGGCCCGACCTTCGGGCAGGAGAATAATTCCATCTTTGCGGGCCATGTCGAAAAGGCGGCTGGCCGTTTTATAAGGCCTGGCCCGAAAGCTTGAGTCCTTAAAAGTCACCCTGGCCTGCACGGCCTGTGTCCATCCTTTTTCTCCCTGGATCGGTTCTTCAAGGCGGACCTTAAATACCGGAAAAAGCGGCCCCCGCCAGCCCGCCATGGCCAGAAGGCCGGGCAGGACCAGTTCGAGCAAAGCCGTTTCAAAGGAAGACGGTCCGCCGGAAAGGACAAAAAAAGGTTTGTCTTCGAGCAGGCCGAACCCAACCGCCTTGCCCGGGCCGAGGCGGACGTGGTGAAAGATTCCGCGCCAGCCCAGATCGCTTAAAACCTGAAGCAAAAGGTCCCGTTCACTCCGCCAGGCTCCGCCGCTGGTAATAAAGGCGTCAGCCTGCAAGCTCATCTTTTCTATGGCCGCCTTTATTTCGTCTTCTTTATCTTTAACCACGCGGTAAGACAATTCGGGCAACCCAAAGGCCTGAAGCCAGGAGATGGTTTCGGCCATATTGCTGGCGTAAAGCTGTCCCGGCCCCAGGGGACGGCCCGGTTCCACCACTTCATCTCCCGTGGCGATTATGGCCACCCGGGGTCGAGATATCACCCGCAGGCGATCCAGCCCGGCAGAGGCAAGCAGGCCCGCCAGGGCCGGAGAAACCCGTTCGCCCCGCCTGGCCACCACCTCCCCGGCTCTGACATCCGCCCCCCGGGGCAGAATGTTTCTTCCCGGCTCGGCATAGTTTAAGCACCAGACCGCCTTATTTTCTTCCCTGGTAAATTCCTGGGCCAGGACCGCATCAGCGCCTGAAGGCACAACGGCGCCGGTAGTAACGCGCACAGCAGTCCCCGGCTCCAGGGCCCGGCCGGCAATATCGCCGGCCCCCCTGAAACTCACCAGCTTCAGACAGACCTGGTGGTCCGGGCCGGCGGCGGCCACGTCCGAAGAAAGAACCGCGTAGCCGTCCTTGAGAGCGGCGTCAGACAAAGGGCTGTCAACCCTGGAAACAGCGTCCCCGGCCAGCACCCGGCCGGTTGCCTCGAAGAGGCTGACCTCCTCAACCTGGCCTTGAGGCACGTTACTGAGAACCAGGCTTAAAGCCTCGTCAAAGCTGATCATGGTCCTGAGGGTGTTCATCGGATCCTTCCCTCGTTTTCAGGGGCGAACAGCCGGGGTAAGACCTCTTAAGAACTGCGTCCTTCGTAAAAGCTCTCGGGGTGTAACTTTAATCATGGCGAATGATTAACTCGATATGCCCGGCGTTTTCACAAGACTTTAAAGACCTGACCATTCCCGTGACCGCACTGGCGATGATATCCTCAACAAAAGGCAGCATGGGCACCCGCCGGCCGTCCACGGCCAGGTGTACCCTGCGCTTTTCTTCCGCCCCCCGGATTACGGCCTTTTCAACCAAGTCGACCAGGGAGGCCGGGTCGCCTTCCTCCAGGTAAGGCCAGTCCTTATCACCCAGAGGCCGGTCCCCGGTCACGGCCAGGAGATGTTTTCGTTTTTTTGTTAACGGAATCTTCTGCTTGTCCCGGCGAAAAACATCTATGGACGGCAGGTTCAGGGATTCACGGCTTTCAATCAGGGCCAGGTCGACCCCGGGCAGGTAGTTCGCGGCAATGATTTCCGGCTGCAACTCCTCCGGCAGCGGTATTTCAATGGAAAAACCTTTCGGACCCGAGAGGGCCAAACCCTTGCCCCCGGCCGCGAACAGCTCCCGACCCCCGGGCGCCGAAACCTCAAACCGGTCAAGGCGCCTGATTACGGCTACCCGGCGTCCGCGCCTGGTCCACTCCCGAACCAGGCTGTTTATTAAAGAAGTTTTGCCGCTGCCCGGGGGGCCGACCACGGCTACCACGGGCACTGTTGAATCAACCAGCTTTTCTTTTGTCTCCATTTTCATCTCCGCCTCGAAAGTTAAAATCTTCAAGCTTAAAAGAAAATTGTAGCATTTATGCAACCTTAATTACAGTTATTCCCGGTCCGCGGCGAGCCGGTATGCGCTGACGGCAGTATCATGAAACAAGGCGGCTTTTTCCCGTGGTGAGAAGTCCTTGACAATACGTTTAAAGGCATTCCACATGTTGACGTATGAATATGACACCTTGTCAACCGGGAAATTGCTCTCGAACATACAACGGTCAACTCCAAACTGTTCAATGCACCAGAGATAAAAAGGCGCCATGGCTTCAGCCAGTTCAGCCGATCCCGGCGGGGTTGGTCTTTCATACCAGAAAAAACCGGCGTTGGGCATTCCAAGCCCGCCCAGTTTCATGAACAAGTTTTCGTGTTTTGCCAGTTCAGCCGTTCCGCGCTTCCATTCCTCAAATACCTCCTTACGCCTGGCGGCATAAGGACCGACGAAAAGAGGCCCGCCCAGGTGATCGATGATGATCGGCACGTCTGGAAAAGTTGACGCTAATTCAGCCAGTTCCATAAGCTGGGGGTGGTACAGCCATGCATCAAAAGAGAGGTCGTATTTCTTGAGGCAAGCGAAGCCTTCCTGAAATTTCGAGTCCAGGAGTAACCCTTGAGGAGAGTTCATATACCCGGAAATTTGGGGGCTCCAGGCTACCGAGTGCCTGATTCCGCGAAACAAACCCTGGCCGGCCGCGAGATGGGCTTCGAGGACCGAAGCGACATCACTGCCCAGCCTGAGGTCGGCATGGCCCACGATTCCGGCGGCGACCTTGGTTTCACCGTATTTTCCGCCCGCGCTCAGCAAGGCCAGGTCCCGCACAAATTCCGTCTCGCCCAGGGGTTTCATCTCATCCGGGCCGTAGTTTCTATAACCTGAGCAACACTCCACAAACACGGTTTGGACGATTTTATGACCTTTCCCGATGTCCTGATACAGCTCTTCGAGCATATATTTAGTGCCCGGCCTGTCCCACAGATGGTGATGCGGGTCGCAGATGGGCAGATCAGGCTCCAGGGCATCCTCCTCATACAAATTTGATAATTCTTTATCGTCCTTCATTTTCTTCATTCCTTGGCCATGCTTGTCTGCATTTTTTGTTTATCGCCTCACAAGAGCGGTTAAGACGGGGAAACCGGCTTCAGCCACGGCAGTCAGGCCGAGCGTCATGGTCCGTATGGGTGAATCATTTTCGCGTAAATGCCTTTCCAGGGCCTCGCGAACAGGATTTACTTCAACGGCCAGTCTTTCATCCGCAGCCAGGTTGAAAAAACAGATCATTTTAAAGGACCCGTTAATGTTATTGATCGTCCAGAGGAAAAGCTTGGCATAATAATGAATATCACTCCGGGCCTTAATAGCCTTGGCTTCCTGAACCCTGAACTTGAGTTCGTTGTTGACCTGATTTAAAAATTTCTGGCCGGTATCCATCGAACGCAGGGAAAGGACCAGCATGGTCATGATGCCTCTGGTCAGGGGGACCATGACTTTCATGGTCTCATCACCAGCTTCAATTGATTGATCGATCTGCTTTTCCAGGGCCTGAATCTGAACAAGCGTTACCTTGTCTCCCCTGTTTGCGGCCAGTATGACCGCAACCGCGTTCAGGGAACGATAAAGCAGTTTCAACCCCAAAATCTGGCGCTGGACCGGATCCTGACGTGCCTTCTTCATCGCCTCTTCAAAGTCCTGGATGTTTATCCTGTTCAAGTACTCCTCTGCCCGCGGGGTCGGGTATTGTTCAGCTATCCTCTGGGCCGCAATCTCCCAGGACCGCCCGGCAAAATAGGCCGCCAAGGCCATAAGTTCCTCAGGATCATCCTCCCGGCTCATTTTTTTTATAAAATCATCCTTAAGGGCCATGAGTTCAGCCGCCGCATCAGGGTCAGGGGCCTTATCCGCCCGGGCCAAGGCCGGCTCCAGGCAAGCCAGGGAGAGAGTCAGCCCCAGTATAAACAGCGCTGAAGACAATCTGAAGGGATACGCTTTCACGACTTTTTATAAAGAAAAAAGCGACTTACCGAAGCCGCTTCTTATCTGTTAAACAGGTTTCAGGTTTGCAAATCAAGCATGCGGCTAGGTGCCCATTTCCCAGGAAGAAAGGTATTTCTCCTGTTCCCTGGTCAACCTGTCTATTTTTATGCCCATGGCTTTAAGTTTTAATAATGCGATTTCGCTATCTATTTCCTTAGGGACAGGCATAACCCCCAGGGGGATTTTTCCTTTATTCTTGACAATGTATTCCACAGACAAGGCCTGGTTGGCAAAACTCATGTCCATAACGCTTGGCGGATGACCCTCAGCCGCGGCGAGATTAATAAGGCGGCCTTCGCCCAGGACATAAACCTTCCGGCCGTTTTTGATGGTGTATTCTTCCACAAAATCCCTGATCATGCGGCGCTTGGTCGAGATTTTAGCCAGGCCGGAGAGGTCCAGCTCCACGTTAAAGTGGCCGGAGTTGGCCACGATGGCGCCGGATTTCATCTTCAAAAAATGCTCTTTGCGAATGACGTTAATATCGCCGGTGAGGGTGCAGAAGAAGTCGCCGATCTGAGCCGCCTCGGCGACAGGCATGACCCTGTACCCGTCCATGACCGCTTCCAGGGCCTTGAGAGGGTCCACCTCGGTCACAATGACATTGGCGCCCATACCCTGGGCCCGCCTGGCCACTCCCCGGCCGCACCATCCATAACCGCAGACCACGAAGTTGGTGCCTGCCACCAGCCGGTTCGTAGCCCGGATGATTCCGTCCATGGTGCTCTGGCCGGTGCCATAGCGGTTGTCGAAGAAATGTTTGGTCTTGGCGTCGTTCACGGCGATAATAGGATATTTCAGGGCCTTTTCCGCGGCCATGCTGGTAAGCCTGATGACCCCGGTCGTGGTTTCCTCGGTCCCGGCCATCACGTTTCGGACCAGGGATTCCCGTTCCGAGTGCAGGGTTGAAACCAAGTCCGCCCCGTCATCCATGGTTATCATGGGCTTGGCGTCAAGGACCGCGTTGATGTGCTGGTAATAGGTCTCGTTATCCTCCCCCTTGATGGCAAAAGTGGCGATCTTATCTTTCTTCACCAGGGCCGCGGCCACGTCGTCCTGGGTGCTTAAGGGGTTCGAAGCGCACAGGAAAACCTCGGCTCCCCCGGCCTTGAGCGTCCGAGCCAGACTGGCCGTCTCCGTGGTTACGTGCAAACAGGCCCCGATGCGGACACCTTTAAGCGGCTTTTCACGGGCGAACCGGCGCTTAATGAGATTCAAGACGGGCATATTCTGGTTGGCCCACTCGATACGTAACTGGCCTTTTTGAGCCAGGCTAAGGTCTTTCACATCACCGTTCATATTATTCTCAACTCCTAATCTGCTTGATTTCCATCGGTTTGAAAACCGTTTTTTTAGAAACTCGGCCGGAAAATGCCGTCTATTTGACTGCGTCCAGCAATTCTTCAGTCTTATCAACAAGTTCCCAGGTAAATTCGGGTTCCTCCCGGCCGTAATGACCATAACAGGCCGTCTTTTTATAAATGGGCCTTAAAAGGTCAAGATAGGCAATCATGTTTTTTGGTTTAAAAGAAAAAACTCTGCGCAAGGCCTGAGCGATCTTTTCGTCCGGGACTTTGCCGCTGTTAAACGTATTGACCATTAAAGATACCGGCTCAGCCACTCCAATGGCGTAGGCCAACTGAACCTCACATCTTTTGGCCAGCTTGGCGGCCACGATGTTCTTGGCCACATAACGCGCCATATAGGAAGCGCTGCGGTCCACCTTGGAAGGGTCTTTGCCCGAAAAGCAGCCGCCTCCATGACTGCCTTGACCGCCATATGTATCCACAATGATCTTGCGGCCGGTCAAACCGCAGTCGGCCGCGGGTCCGCCGAAAACAAACCGTCCGGTGGCGTTGATAAAAATTTTTGTGTCGCCGTCCATCAGGTTTGCCGGGATAACCCGCTTGATAACCTCTTCGGTAACGGCCTCCCTGACTTTCATTTCAGAGACATCAGGCGAATGCTGGGCGGCGATAACAACAGCCTCAATTCTTTTCGGCCTGCCGTGGTCATACTCAACCGTGACCTGGGATTTGCCGTCCGGCCGCAAGAAATTCAAAACCCCGTGCTTGCGCACCTGAGCCAGCCTTTTGGTTAATTTATGGGCGTAAAAAATGGGCATGGGCATCAATGTCTCGGTCTCGTCGCAGGCGTAGCCGAACATCAGGCCCTGGTCACCGGCGCCCTGCTCATGATTTTCCGCGCCGTTGACGCCAATGGCAATATCAGGCGACTGCTTGTCAATAGAGGTAATCACGGCGCAGGTTTCCCAGTTGAACCCCATGGAACCGTCATTATATCCAATATCTTTTATAGTTTTCCGAACAACGCTGGGCATGTCAACCCAGCACTCGGTCGTGATTTCCCCGGCGATAATGGCCATGCCCGTAGTGACAAGGGTTTCACACGCAACCCGGCCCTTTTTATCCTGAGCCAGGATTGAATCTAAAATAGCGTCTGATATCTGGTCGGCTACCTTATCCGGATGCCCTTCGGTAACCGATTCTGACGTAAAGAAATAGCTCGGACTCATAAAAATTCCCTCCTGTTATTAAATCGAACCCCTAAATCGTTCATTTAACTTTATTAGTTCTCTCTTTGTCAAGGTGAATATGAAGAGAGTTTACCTACGTTTTATCCTTGACAGGAAGAGCCGGGGCTGGTAATCAAAAATGAAAATCGGATATGAAATCCGGCGGAACAGAAAACTAAACCCTATAATATATTATAACCAAGGTTAAGAAGGCCTGGTGTTGGTTCCGGGGAACTGACGCGGGGCTTTTTTTATGCCTGTTTAAGATTCCCCGAAGACGGACCGCCTTTTTCAAAACTGCTGAAAAAAGAAAGGAGAAGTACAGAATGATCGTTAAGACTTTAAAATCACTTGCCCAGACAAAACACCATTGGACGCCGATCATGGCGGTATTACTTGCGGCCCTGCTCATCATTTTTAGCGGGAAGGCATACGCTTTCGACAAAGAAGCCCTTAAAGACGAGATCAAAAAAGAAATAATGAACGACCTGAAAAAAGACGGCGGGCCCTTGGCCGGCCTGAACAACAATATATATTTCAGCGGGGCCTTGGAAATAGTTTACCAGTACGTAAATCACAAGGATCGAACAAACAAGGACAGTGACAGCGACTCTTCCCTGAGCGTGGGGAAGGCGGAGCTTGGGGTTGAAGCCAAGATCAACGAATGGGTCACGGCCGGCATGCTGTTAAAGGCGGAAGACGTGGGCACCGGCGGAAATGACAACGTCTTCATAGACGAGGCCCTGGTTACGATTAAGAATGAAGAAAAATCCCCCTTTTATTTCGTGGTCGGCAAACGCGGGCAGCCCTTCGGCCGATTCAACACCAGCACCATCAGCGACCCGATCACCAAGGACGCTTACGAGGTTTGCGCGACCGGGGTGACGGTCGGAATTACCCCGGGGTTCTACAGCCTTGATTTTTCCCTGACCGTTTACAAGGGAGAACACGTGATCGACCAGGTTTCAAACATCGGAAGCGCTCCCGGCCGCAACCCGGGATACACGGATGACAAAGGTGTAAATTCCTACATCATGGCCCTGTCCATGAGCCCCCTTGAAGGTTTCACCATTGGAGCGGCGTTTGATTCCGAGCCGGGCGACAACAGCCGCAATAACACTGTTAATGCCTTTGCAGAGTTCTCGAGGTCCGGCTTAACCCTGGATGTCGAGTACTTTGCCGCGACTAAAAGAGAAGTGTATGTTGCGGACGGTAAGCGCTACCGCGAAAATGCCTGGTCGGTTGGGCTTGCCTACCGGGTCCTGAACCCCCTGGAGCTTGCTTTCCGTTACGAAAAATTCAACAACGACCGTGCCGCGGCCACGGGAGATTTTGATTACACCTATGTTATCGGGGCTAATTACGATCTTTTTGAAAACGTGCGTCTCATGGCCGAATATCGGAGGCTTCAGGAAAAAGACGGCGGTGACAGCACCTATCTCAAAGGCGTCAATGAATTCAGCCTTCAGCTTGCCGTAGAATGGTAGAAAAATTGCCAAAAACGGCGGGCGGCTTATTGAAAACCTGAGAGGTCCGTGACGGAGAGGAGCTTCACTAAAAACCTTGCCTCACGGGGAGCTTCATCCGGGAGGTCTCAGTTATGGTTTTCGATATCTTCTCCACCGCTTGACGCGGGCCATGTTGACGAGATCGTTTTCCTCGCTTTCGCGCGGGGTTTCCATGAGACCGGCCAGGTGCTCCAGGGCGGGATGGCGGACCAGCCGGGCCAGGCCCCGGGCTCCGATCTGTCCCAGGCCCATGGGGCCGTGCCGGTCCCGGCGGGAACCCAGGGGAACCAGGGAATCGTTCAGGTGAATCAGTGACAGGCACTTGAGACCGAGAAGACGATCAAACTCGGCCAGCATTTCCTCCTGGCCGGAAGGCCGGGCCAGGTCGTAGCCCGCACCCCAGGCGTGGGCCGTGTCCAGGCAAATACCGACCCGAATATCCTGCGCGGCCTCACTCATGACGGCCTGATAAATCCCGGCCAATTCAGGCAGGCTGTCTCCCAGTTCGCCCTGCTGGCCGCTTGTATTTTCCAGCAGAAAGGTAACTTTGTTCCCGCGGTCCCGCGCGGCCATGGCCTGCACCACGCTCCGGGCTACCCTCCTCACAGCCCGGTCCCTTGAAGCGCCCCGGGCGACATGGCCGGGATGAGCGACCAAAAAATCCGCGCCAAGCTGCCCGGCCCGGACCAACTCCTCCGAAAGGAGGCGAACGGACTTCCGGCGAAGCTCAGTGTCTTCCGTGGCCAGGTTGGGCAAGTAAGGCAGATGTACGGCCAAGGGGGTAAGACCGGCATCCTCACGAGCCCGACGAAAGGCGGCTGCTTCCCGGGGGTCGAGGGGCTTGCCTGTCCAGGCCCGGGGGTTCCGAGAAAAAATCTGGAAGGCCTCGCAGCCTGTCCTCACCGCTCGATCCACGGCCCGGACCAAGCCGCCCCGAATGGGAATATGAAACCCGAGACGCATGAAGGGATAAACTTAGAAAACAGCCCAGGGTTTGGGCAGAAAGATTCGCTGGTAAAGGTCCAGGGCGTAACGATCCGTCATCCCGGCGATGAAATCGCAAACTTCACGGGCGCGCTGCGTTTCGTCTTCCGGCCATGGACCAATCTCCTTGCGGAAAAGGCTTTTCTCCTGCATGAAGATCTCATACAGCTCCCTGACCACCTTGGTGCTGCGGATAAAATCCT
>CAZVRN010000082.1:0-10114 GCA_964629485.1 uncultured Thermodesulfobacteriota bacterium
CGCCACTAAAAAACGCAAACCACAAACTCACACAAAACCAATCGCGGATTTTGGGGTTCGGCTTTGGATTGAATTCCCGTTGACAATGGTCTATGATAACAACAGGTTGATTGTTATGCATATTCACGGGTTTAGGCTGGGAAACTTGAGTCTTGATAATCCACTGGTTCTGGCTCCTTTGTCAGGTTTGACCAACCTGCCCTTCAGGCTTTTGGCCAAACGGCATGGCGCGGCCCTGGTAGTCACCGAGATGGTCAGCGCTGCCGGGTTGTGCCAGGGTGGTCTCAAGACGAAGAAACTCATGGACAGCAGGCCTGAGGAGCGTCCTCTGGCGGTTCAATTATTCGGAGCCAAGCCCGGTTGGATGGCCAGGGCCGCCGAGCTTGTGCAGGAGGCCGGGGCGGATATCGTTGATATTAACATGGGCTGCCCGGTGCGAAAAGTAGTGCGTCATGGAGCTGGCGCGGCCCTTCTTAAAGACTTTGGCCTTATCAAAGAAATTCTGACACGAGTACGTCAGGCCGTGACCATACCGCTTACCGTTAAGACTCGTATTGGCTGGAAACCGGGCATTGGCGAGATAGATGATCTGGCGCCTATTCTGGCTGATTGCGGGGTGGACGGTGTGATTTTACACGGACGGTGGGCTTCCCAGCATTTTTCAGGAAAGGCTGACTGGTCCAGGATCGCCCGTTTTGTGGAACTTTTCCCCGGCCCTGTCATTGGAAACGGTGATGTAACTTCTCCTGACCAGGTTGTTGAAATGCTCCATCAAACCGGCTGCGCCGGAGTCATGATCGGCCGCGCAGCCCTGGGCAATCCCTGGTTCTTCAGCCAGGCTTTGGCCGGGCTGGAAAACAGACCATTCCAAGAACCTGATTATGAGACGCGGCTGAATACGGCTCGCGAGCACGCCTTTATGCTTCGTGAATACTTTGGACTGCCCAGGGCTGTTTATATGCTGCGCTCGGTCCTGATGTGGTACACAAAGGGTTTAACCGGCTCCGCCGTTTTCAGGGGACGAATTAATCAGGTCAAGGAGTTTGATCGGCTTATCAATATACTCGAAGAATATTTCACCGATATTCAGATGGAGGCGCGGGGCAAGGAAAAGGTCGTGGCAGGATGAAAATCAAGTTGGCAAAAAATTCGGGCTTCTGCATGGGAGTGCGGCGGGCCATGGAACTTACCTTGGAGGCCCTGAACCGGCGTGAAGGCCCGATATACTCGTACGGGCCTCTCATTCATAACGCTCATGTTTTGGAAATGCTCAAAAACAAGGGCCTTCTGGTCCTGGAGCCCGGCGAGAACTCCCTGAGCGGAATACAAGGCGGTACCATAATTATTCGGGCCCACGGTCTCCCGCCCAACGAAGTGGAGGCCCTGGAGAAAGCGGGACTTTCCGTGATTAACGCTACCTGTCCCAGGGTCATTCGGGTTCAGGCTATTATTAAACGCCAGGCGGACATGGGATATACGCCGATCATCGTGGGCGACGTTGATCATCCGGAAGTGATTGGCCTCCTGGGACATGCTAACGGCAAAGGGCAGGCGGTTAAAAGTAAAAATGAAGTCGAAATGTTGCCGGATTTCGATAAAGTGGTGGTGGTCGCGCAAACAACCCAGACCCAGAAGCAGTTTGACGAGGTGGTCGAGGCGGTTCGAACCCGGTGGCCGGATGCCTTGATTTTTAATACCATCTGCGGAGCCACCCATCGACGCCAGGAGGAGGTTCGCCGCTTGGCCGGTCAGGTCCAGGCAATGGTCGTGGTTGGCGGTCACAACAGCGGAAACACCAGGCGGCTGGCTGAGGTTTCTCATTCACAGGGATTAAAAACTATCCATCTGGAGTCAGAAGCGGAATTGGACCCCGCCTGGTTTGCCGGTGTGGATACGGTCGGCGTTACGGCCGGAGCCTCAACCCCAAACTGGATGATCAAAAGAGTGATCAGGGAACTGGAACGAATATCCAGCAGACGGGAATTGTCTATTCGTAATATTGCCCATCGTATCCTGCGTATTATGCTCCTGAGCAACGTTTATGTCGCCCTGGGCGCCACCGCGCTCTGCCTGGCCGGAGCCTTTCTGCAGGACTTGTCATTCAGCCTCGAACTCTTCACCATGACATTCTTTTATGTTCACGCCATGCACATGCTCAACCTTTTTTTGGATAAGGAAGCGGGGAAATATAACGATCCGGACCGTGTTCTGTTTTTGGAATCTCATAGAACCGTCTTGATCGGTTCCGGTGTTTTTTCCGGCCTGGCCTGTTTGACGCTTGGTTTCATGATCGATTTTTCGGTTTTTGCCCTAATCGCCATTACAGGCGCTGTAAGTCTTCTTTATCCGGTGCGGATTATACCCGGTTTCCTGAAACCCTATTTTAAAATGACAAAGCTTAAGGATGTTCCGGCTTCCAGGACTCTTTCAGTTTCCGGCGGCTGGGCCTTGAGTTTGAGCCTTATTCCCGCGCTGGCTCCCGGAGGAATGGTTACCTGGTCAACGGTGTTTGTCGCGGTGATAATCTTTCTTTTAGTCTTTACACGCAGCGCCTTGGGAGGCATTTTTGATATTCAGGGCGACCGGATCGTAGGCCAGGAGACTGTTCCGATCATCATCGGGGAAGAAAAAACATTAACTCTTTTTAAACTGGCAGCCATCTTGTTGGCCGTGGTCCTGGTCGGAGGTTGGTTTCTGGGTTTTTTGTCTTCTCTTGCCTTATTCCTGTTGGTTTTACCGGCTTACACTGCTTTTTACCTGATTTTGTATACGCGGGAAAGATTGGTCATCGGGACTTTTTTTGAGGCCCTGGTGGATGCGAATTTCCTGCTGGCCGGAGCTATTGCCTGGTTGTGGCGGATTACGTTAAAATAAGATTCCTGGTGACATCGAGACCTCTTAGTGAGGTCATGTTTCTCAATGAGGTAAAAGAGTAATCCTGTGACTCAGAAAGCGCCCGCAGTCAGCATTATCATCCCGACTTACAATCGGGCCGGGGTGATCCTTAGGGCTGTTGATTCCGTGCTGAGCCAGACTTTTCAAGACTTTGAACTGATCGTGGTTGACGACGGTTCTACGGATCAGACTTTGGAAGTTTTGGCTCCTTATCAAAAACGCCTGACTTTGATTAAAATACCGCATCAGGGCGTAAGCGCGGCCCGAAACCAGGGGCTGGCCTCTGCCAGGGGGGAATTGATCGCTTTTTTAGACTCTGATGATTACTGGCTGCCGGAAAAACTGGCTGTCCAGACAGACTTTTTTCTTAATCATCCCCGAATTTTAATTTGTCAAACTCAGGAAATCTGGATTAGGAATGGATTAAGAGTGAACCCCGGTAAAAAACATGCCAAACCTTCAGGAGATATCTTCCTTCGGTCTCTCGAACTCTGCCTGGTCAGCCCTTCGGCCGTGATGATAAAAAAGGCTGTTTTTAACCGAATCGGGGCCTTTGACGAAACGCTCCCCGCTTGTGAAGATTATGATCTCTGGCTTCGTATTTCAGCTCAGCACCCTGTTTACCTGATCAACCAGCCTTTAGTGGTAAAAACCGGGGGGCACGAGGACCAGCTTTCCCGCATCACACCCGCTCTGGATAAATACAGGATTCAGGCTTTACTAAAATTACTGAAGTCTGGTACGTTAACCTTTAGTCAAGAGAAAGCAGCGCGAGCTGAACTGGCTCGCAAAGCCGGCATCTATGGCCACGGCTGCATCAAGCGGGGCAGGGCTCAAGAAGGAAACAGGTATATTGAGCTGGCCAGGAGGGCGGCCATGAATACCGAGCCGAGCACCGAACTTGCGCTGATTTCAACAGGAAGATGAAGCTTTGTCGGGAAAATGGTTTGGCCTATTATAAGTTTGATCTGTATAATGCGTTTTCTGAATTGATTCACGGCGTTACTACCAGGGCCGGCGGGTTCAGCCCTCAAGGTTTAAACTTATCTTTTGGCGAACATGATAAGGGAAGCAGGGTTCAGGCGAACCTTGACTTGGTTTCAGGGACATTGGGATTGCGCCGTCTGGTTTTTGCCAAGCAGGTTCACGGAGATCGGATCAGGGTAATCAGATCTGATAAGGACCTCAACTCCTGTTCCAAAGCCGGTCTTTTTCGCGGATTTGACGCGCTTGTTACCTCGATCCCGGGCGTGGGGTTGTTGGTTACGCTGGCGGATTGCCAGGGCGTTTTGATCTTCGATCCGGCGAAAAAAGTAGTGGCGGCGGTTCATAACGGTTGGAGAGGGAGTGTGGTCAATATCCTCGGACAGACGATTGCCGGACTTAAAAAGGATTTCAATGTCAATCCGGGAGACCTTTTAGTCGGCATCAGCCCTTCTCTGGGACCATGCTGTGCTGAATTTGTGAACTATGCCACCGAATTACCGCGAGAATTTTGGAAATACCAGACCCGGGATCATTATTTTGATTTTTGGGCTATCAGCATCGATCAATTGACCGCCGCTGGTGTTAAGTCCGAAAATATTGAACTCGCCGGTATTTGTACTGTGTGCGATGATACGTTTTATTCGTATCGAAGGGAAAAGAACGCTAATCGTTTTGGTTTGATAGCGGGTTTGGCCGAAGAGGTTTAACTTGGCTGAAGTGTACATCAAGCATTGCAGGGTCCTTGAAAATCGCCGGTTGATGGAAGAGACTTTATTGATGCGGCTTCAGGCTCCGGAAATCGCCTTGGCCGCTCAGCCCGGCCAGTTTGTCATGGTTCGGACTGGTCCCCGGCCGGAAAAGGGAGGACCTCTGCTCAGGCGGCCATTTTCGCTGCACCGTATCTACGCCTCAGGAGAAATCGCCCTGCTTTATCGTGTCATAGGCCTCGGGACCGGCCTGATGGAAGATATGAAACCGGGAGACGAACTCGAAATAATGGGACCCTTGGGCCATGGTTTTGATCTTACCATGGCGGCGCCTCAATCATATCTGGTTGCCGGCGGGATGGGGATGGCTCCGATGATAGCCCTGGCCGAAGCCTTGGAAAGCCGAGAAAATACCTTTTTTTACGGAGCCCGCACTTCACGGGAGGTTGAGGTTTTTTGGACATTGATCAAGGAAACTTCCTATAAGGGAAGGGTCAGCGTGACCTCGGAGGATGGTATCGGGTTTGCCGGAGGCTTGATAACGGATCCTCTGGCCGCGGCCCTCAGGGCGAAGCCCGTTCCAATTTTTGCCTGCGGTCCGCGCCCCATGCTGGCCCAAGTGGCCGGGTTGGCCGGGGAGGCGGGAGTGCCTGCTCAAGTTTCATTGGAAGCGCGCATGGCTTGCGGATTGGGGGCTTGTTTGAGTTGTGTGGTTGAAATGGATGCCGGGAAAAAGTCTGGAGAGTATTCCCGGGTATGTTCTGAAGGCCCGGTGTTTTTAGCCGGGGAAGTTAAATGGTAACTCAGCCCAACATGCGCGTGGACCTCGGTAAACTGACGCTGAAGAATCCGGTCCTGGCCGCTTCAGGCACTTTCGGGTATGGCCGGGAACTGTCTGATTTTTGCGATCCCGCTCTCCTGGGAGCGGTAATTGTCAAAGGGCTGACTCTGAAACCCCGCTCCGGAAACCCGCCGCCGCGCATCATGGAAACGCCGGCCGGGATGGTCAATGCCATCGGCCTGGAAAACGTGGGCCTCGATGCGTTTCTGACTGAAAAACTTCCGTGGCTGGTCCGGCGGGGCGTAACCGTGGTAGCCAATATTTTAGGAGAAACAGTTGAAGAGTACTCGTTACTGGCTCAAAAACTCGCTGGCACCGGGGATGTGGCTTTGATTGAAATCAATGTCTCTTGCCCGAATGTGGCTGCCGGGGGAGTCGCCTTTGGGGTCAGCCCTGAAGATACGGCCCGTGTGGTGCGGGCCGTGGTCAAGACTGCCAGCCAGCCGGTTATGGTTAAACTGACCCCCATGGTTTCTGATATCGTGGCGGTGGCGCAGGCAGCGGTTGAGGCCGGGGCGGACGCCATATCTCTCATTAACACTGTTCCGGCCATGGTCGTTGATCTCGAGAGCCGGAGCCCTGCCTTGAAAAATGTGACCGGCGGACTCTCCGGGCCGGCTATAAAGCCTATTGCACTTCGTTTAGTCTGGATGGTGGCTCAAGCCGTAGATATACCGGTGATCGGGGGAGGCGGTATTATGACCGCCCAGGACGCTCTTGAGTTTTTATTGGTGGGCGCCAGGGCTGTTCAGGTCGGCACGGCCAGTTTTGCCGATCCCCGCGCCGCGTTGAATATATTAGAAGGAATTGAAGCATATTTCAAAAAAAACGGCATACCAGACCTTTCGGCCTGGACCGGAAGCTTGAAGATCAGTTAGTTCGGTTCAGGGACGAAATTCTTGGGAGAGCGCAAAGTTCAATTTCCAGTAATCCGGTATAAAAAAGGCAGCAACTCTTTTTCGCAGATGACCTCCCAGACATAATTGTTCATGACATTCCGGAACATATGATGGGTCTGGATGTGATTCAGATATTCGATAATTCGCCCGGAAATGGATAAGGGCGGATCGTTCAGCCCAAAGAAACAAATGTTTTCTCCCACTTCTTTGAAAGCTGGTATTGCTGAACAGGCGATGGGCAACTTAAGTAGGCCCGCCTCCAGGAGTGGAAGCCCGAAGCCTTCGTCCTTGCTTGTCATGAGCAGCAGGTCGGCCATGAGATAGAAGTCCCTGACGATGGCCCGATCCGGGGCTTGGATATTATTTCCTTCAGACATGTGCTCTGCTAAAAAGATGATATTGTCCGTCAGGCCGAGTTCATTGATCCAGTATTTTAGCCGGCGGTAGTATGCCGGGGCCTTGGCCTCGTGCGGATCATAAGCCCCGGTTAAAATCAGGAGGGCGTTAAGGCCCATTTTTTTGAAACCGTAGATAATGTGAATTGAAAGTTCAATGTCCTTGCGGGGGGTTATCCTGGCAGGTTGAATTACGACCAGATCGCGGCCCGTCAGGTTCAATTCTTCCATGACCTTTAATGACTTGGGATCGAGATAGAACAGTCCGTTTGGATCAATACCGTCTTTGATTACGGTCCAGGAACCCGGGCTCAGTTTTTCAAACATTTGTCGGCGAGATTCTGAGATGGTAACGTAATGGACCTTTGGATGAATTTGTCGGAGGACCACCCAGGGGGCGGTGTTTAGGTATTCAGGGGCTGATGGGTAAAAGAAGGGGGAATCATGCGCCCAACTGACCACAACCGGCTTCCTGTTTGAGGCTGCCAGCCGCCTCAGGGCCAGGGTTAAAGGAAGGTTGAATGGCATATGAAATACGTTGTGCGCCAGAATCACATCAAGGTCACGAGCCCAATTCAGGAGTATTTCATAAATCATCTCAGTGGGTTGTCTCAGGCTCGTGTGTTGCCCCTTGATTGATTTTTTATGGGCTTTGGCGATCTGCTTGCTGTTCGAACTCAGAAGAGGTTCCACCCGCATACGATAACTTTTTGATGATTTTCCGCCCATGCCGGCCAGAACCGAAACCGATTGGCCCAAGGAACTGAGAGCCACGGCATGTTGTTTTATTATCTCCTCGACACCGCCGACGATCGGCGGCCAGGAATAATGCAGTATGCCTATGTTTAAGGGTTTGCTCATTGTATTATCGCTGTTCCGCAGGTTTGTGGGATTCTAAAAGCAGTGATTCGATCAGCGGTAGAAGCTTATGCTCCAAGACCTCATACGAAAAATGCATCTGGCCCAGGTAATAATTTTTTTCCAGTATCTCATCCAGGTCTGGGCGATTGAGAAAAGTTTTTATACGGTCCACGATTTTTTTTGTTATAAAGGAATTGAATGAAATAGTTTCAAAACCGCATGGTTCGATATCTTCGATGAAGATGCTGTACCGGTTGACCACAATCGGTTTCTTAAAGTATAAAGCCTCGACAAAGGCATTGCCAAAGCCTTCATGTCCCGAAGGGTAAGTCACCATGTCAGCGGCCTGATAGGCGTCGTCAATAGTATATTTCCCATGAGATTCAGAGTTGAAGTAGCGTGTGGAGTCAACCATATGACCAATGGTTTTCAGTTCCACGCCCATGCGTTTGGCGTATTCGGAAACTCTTTGTGCGTATTGATCACCCTCATCACCCGCTTTGTGGGAGACAACTAGTTTCGGGTTCTTCAGATCCATAAGACTTACCATTTCGATTGCCCGTTCGATCCACTTGCGAGGGACAATTCTGGTCGGCTGCAAGATAAAAAGATCGTCTTCAGCCAGGCCCAATTCCTTACGAAGCATTTCCTTTTTCTTTGAGGGTTCCGGGGGATTTGCAAAGTCAAAAACATTGGGAATGATCACGTTGCTTATGCCGCGCCGGTAACTCAGCTCCCGGGAAGCCTCGGAATTGATAACTACATGGCGGATGGATTTGAGGTTGGGCGGAAAGGCATAGCCGAGATAGTCATTGACCGCGTTGATCAGAAATCTGGCCCGCTCCCAGGCGAAGTCATGGTGATGGGCTACGGTCGGCATGCCTGTTTCGGCGATGAATTCAGTAATGGCCATGCCTAAGGGAATGTGCATGGGGATCGTGAGAGCATTTTCTACGATGAGTAGATCAATATCAAACTGAAAGCAATACTCGTAAATCTTTTCCTTGAGGAAAGATTTCAGCTCGTGAATCTCTGCTGACAAGGAACGCTGACGGGTTGTCCTGCCGTAACACTTGGCCTGGAGTTCCTGTATCTCAGGATCATTAAAATGCGCCTTCGGTTCCAGAAAGGAGCGCTCAGGGGGGGTCTGCAACTCGCCTGCAAAAGCAAAACAGGTGTATCCATTTCGTTCAAGAACCTGGTTCCACTTGAATGTTTCCAGAGACACGCCGTCGGTACCGGCGAGACGTGTGGAAATGAATCCGACATTTGTGTTTTGCATCATTGTTCTCCTTCTTTGGTACACACGCCATGAGTTTGTTTAAATTTACCCTTTAAGGATTAATAACTACTATCATGAAATTTAGACTTGGCCAAAAAAATTCATCTGAAACCGCCATGTTTAGGGGACACTGGGAATATGGCATTATAGTAAACCGAGGTCTGATATTCTCTTTGTTTTGACAATGAGTTCGGCTCAAGGACAAAGTTGTCAAGAGGTCTCATTCTGTTTGCCTGCTAATTTTACAGCCCTGAGGAGTTCCTTCCCCGATTCTATTGTCTCCCGCCCCTGCGTAGAACGCGAGTGTCACCGATGCGCATAGTCAAACCTTTTGAATCAAAATATTCAAGAAGCGGGATTAGATATTTGCGGGTCAGCCCGGTCATCTCCTTGAACTGTGGTGTGGTCAATTCCTTGCTGTTTTGAAAGTGAGCCGTGATCTGGTCTCGGGCCCGCTTAATGGCCTTTTGATGAAAATATAGATCGGTTTTGACCCTGACCAGCAGCCCTTTTTTCAAAAGAAGGTCTAATACTTCTTTCTGCTGACTTTCCGTGCCCATTAAGCGGAGAGAGACATCTTTGAAAGAAGGCGGGGTCAGGCCGGCCTCCTCGTAGGTGCGAAGCAGCTCCGCTTCAATCTGCCGGTGTTCTTCAGCAAGATTAGGACGATGCCCGGCCAGGTGAATTTCATCGCGATCTGCCTCTATGACACCGGTTTTCAGCAAAGTGTCCAGAACAAATGTCAGCAGTTTACTGTCAGAAAAAGCCGGAATACGGGTTTTAAGCTCCTCTTTATTGAGCCCGGCGCGTAAAGGATATTTTTCATGATACCCTTTTAATAAGTTTTGAACTTTTGCGGACAGATCATCAAAGGCGATTCGGCTTATCAGAGAACCTTGGGTTTTATCATAGAGAATGGCTTCTTGCTGAGACAGGATTTGATCGAGCGCCTTTTTGATTGTTTTGGCTGGAAGATCAATTAGCGTGGCCAGATCATGCGCCGATGTCCCTCGTGTTCCAGTGGTGTCAATCAGGCTTTTAATGCTTTTGACCGGGTCATGCTCCTTCAATACGGCCAGCTCAATCAAGGCGCGGTCATGGAAGCGCTTATGCCTGGGGGCACAGGGGTGAAGGATTTCACCACCGGCGATGGTTCGGATCGGGGAGTAACTACGCAAAACAAACCGGTCGCCGGATAGCGTCACGGCTTCTTTTTCTAATTGAACCTGAGCCAGACCCGATTGGCC
>CAZVRN010000083.1:0-9945 GCA_964629485.1 uncultured Thermodesulfobacteriota bacterium
CACCGGTTTTTATCTTAGAAGCTTGCTCAGGGGAATTTTTGAAGGGCCGGGGCAAAACCCGGATATCAGATCCCGCTTAAAAGAAGAAGCCCGTTTGTCGGGACAGCAGGCGCTCCACGACAGACTGGCCGCGGTGGACCCCGTTACCGCCGCCAGGGTCCATCCCCATGATCTGTTTCGAGTTATCAGGGCCCTGGAGGTTTTTGAGTTGACCGGGCGGACCATCTCCAGTTTTCAGTCGGAGCATGGCCTGGCTGAGGCGCCCTATGAATATCTTTTTTACGGGATAACCCTGGCCCGGAGCGACCTGTATGCGCGGATCAAGGCCAGGACTCATGATATGTTTGCCTCGGGCCTGGCGGAAGAGGTGGAAGGACTGCTGGCCCGGGGCTATTCTCCTGACTTGAAGCCGCTGAGGGCCATCGGTTACAGGCAGACGGTCGCTTATTTGCGCGGGCACATGGACCGGTCCGAAGCAGAGGCCGAGGTGGTTAAGCAGACTTGTCGTTACGCCAAAAGACAGCTCACTTGGCTCAGGTCTCAACCGCGGCTTGTTTGGCATTCGGACGGGTTGACCGAGTCTTTTCTTAAGGTTGTGGGCGGGTTTTGGACCGGATAAGCGGGACATGCTCTCCCTGCCTCTGTTTCGGTTTTTATGAAAACTTGATTATGGCTCGATTTTTAAAGGTTTTTTTCCCTTGACAATTTCTCAGGCTTTCTGATAATTGTCATTTGGTATCAGCACTTGTAGGTGTTAATGCCGCGATTGGCCTAGGCGCGTAGCTCAGGGGGAGAGCGCTACCCTGACACGGTAGAGGTCAAGAGTTCAAATCTCTTCGCGCCTACCAAATTTGTATTGGGAGAGAGAGGAACGGGCCCTGATCTGGTAAGTTTTTTTATAATAAGGCATCTTGGGGCAGCTCCCGAGATGCCTTTACCTTTATTAACCCGAAGACCTAAACTCCGGGAAGTTGGATAAACAAACAGAACATGCAGGAAGTCAGACTTAAGCTTAAAAACGCGGAAGAAATTACGGTTCCCAAAGGAACGAGCGCGCAAGAGGCCCTGGCCTTGAAACAGATTGACCGTGACGCCGTGGCGGCTCGCCTTAACGGCCAACTGATCGACCTGACCGCGCCCCTTGAAGACGATGGAGACTTCGCCCCGGTAAGACGTAATGATCCAGAGGCCCTCGAAATATTAAGACATTCAACCTCCCATATCATGGCCCAGGCTGTGCGGCAGCTTTTCCCGGGCGTAAAAGTCACCATCGGACCGGCCATCGAAAACGGATTCTATTACGATTTTGATTACGATTCGACTTTCACTCCTGATGATCTGCCCGAAATTGAAGCCCGCATGGGAGAAATCATCGCTAAGGACACCCCCTTCATCAGGCGGGAGATGAGCCGCATGGAGGCCATCAAGCTGTTCGAAAAACTTGGGGAGCCTTATAAGGTCGAAATCCTGCAGGAAATGGATAACGAAAAGGTCTCAGTCTATGAACTGGGTGACTTTGTGGACCTCTGTCGGGGCCCGCACATGGTTTCCGCGGGCAGGGTTCCCGCTTTTAAACTCCTTGGAGTTTCAGGGTCGTACTGGCGGGGCGATGAGCATCGGCAAAGACTTCAGCGAATATATGGCACCGCCTTCTTTACAAAAAAAGAACTTAAACAGCACCTTCACCTTCTGGAAGAAGCCAAAAAACGTGATCATCGGCGCCTGGGCAGGGATTTGGATCTCTTTTCCATCCACGAGGAGGTCGGAGCCGGGCTGATTATCTGGCATCCCCGCGGCGCATTGCTGAGAATGCTGATAGAAGATTTCGAACGGGCCGAACATCTCAGGAGGGGGTACGAGATAGTCAGCGGGCCCCAAATTCTGAAAACCGCCCTGTGGCAGGCCTCCGGCCACTTCGATAATTATCGGGAAAATATGTATTTTACCGAGGTGGACAAGGTCAGCTACGGCATAAAGCCCATGAACTGCCTGGCCCATATGCTCATTTATAAATCCAGGCTGAGGAGTTACCGGGATTTACCCCTCAGGTATTTTGAACTGGGTACCGTCTTCCGGCACGAAAAATCAGGCGTGCTCCACGGATTGATTCGTGTCCGGCAGTTCACACAGGACGACGCTCATCTCATCTGCACCCCCGATCAGCTCAACGATGAAATAAAAGGTGTTATCCGGTTTGTAATCGATGTCATGGGCGTCTTTGGTTTTGAGTTCGAGGCCGAGATCAGCACCCGGCCTGAAAAAAGCATTGGTACTGATGAGGATTGGGAACTCGCCACCTCCGCCCTTGAAACCGCTATGCAGGATATGGGCCTTGATTACGCGATCAACGCCGGGGATGGAGCTTTCTATGGCCCCAAGATTGACGTGAAATTGACGGACGCCCTGGGACGCCGCTGGCAGTGCGCGACCATTCAGTGCGATTTTACCCTGCCCGAACGTTTTGACCTCACTTTCGTGGGCCCTGATGGCGAAAAGCACCGTCCGGTGATGATACACCGCACTATCCTCGGCTCGATTGAGCGTTTCATCGGGGTTTTGATAGAGCATTATGCCGGAGCTTTTCCAGCCTGGCTGGCTCCTGTTCAGGCTATCATTTTGACTGTTACTGACCGGGGAGACGAGTATGCGCGTCAGGTTTATGATAAACTAAGGAATGAAGGTATGCGCGTGGAATTGGATCTCAGGAATGAAAAACTGGGGTTGAAGATCAGAGAGGCCCAGCTTATGAAGATCCCTTATATGCTGGTCATAGGCGACCGGGAGATCGCTCAAGGCGGAATCTCACCGCGCCGCAGGTCCGGTGAGGACCTTAAGTTCATGACGCTGGATGAATTCATGACGCGGATTCAACACGAAATCCAACCTCCGGCTTTTCGATAATGTATCGATTTTAAACTTAGATGAATTGCGGATGTGACCGCGGCCGTTCCGGCCGGGTTGCCCGAGGGTTTTAGTCATTGTTTTTGAGACATAAATTTCAGGGGAGGTTATAGGTTATCGCTAAAAAGTATCAGGACACGGTCAAGCGGGTCAGAGTCAATCAGCAGATCAGGGCCGAGACAATCCGGCTGATAGACCAGGACGGAAACCAGGTTGGCATCGTGCCCATTTCAGAGGCCTTGGCTTCGGCCGAGGAAGCCGGTCTGGACCTGGTTGAAGTTGCCCCGAACTCGGACCCGCCGGTCTGCCGGATCATGGATTACGGTAAGTACAAGTACCAGCAGAGTAAGAAGCTGCAGGAATCGAAGAAAAAAGCGAGCATTATCTTGGTGAAGGAGGTTAAGCTTCGGCCCAAGACAGAAGAACATGATTATCAGTTCAAGCTTCGCAATATTCGAAAATTTCTGGGGCAGAAGAACAAGACCAAAGTTTCACTTATGTTTCGCGGGCGTGAGATCGCTCACGCCAACCTGGCCAGGGGGCTTTTAGAACGCATCGTCCAGGATGTGGCCGACATCGGAGTGGTTGAGCAGATGCCTAAGCTGGAAGGGCGGAACATGACCATGATGCTCGCTCCGAAATCGTAATTTGGGTTTTATGAATTAAATTAAAAAGCCTGTTTCGTTACCTGGGAAGAACAGCAGGAAATTGAGCGGAACGGTGCAGATGGAGCAGATATGCCGAAAATAAAAACAAATCGCGGCGCGGCCAAAAGGTTTAAAGCCACTGCCCGTGGAAAAATCGTGCGGTCCAAGGCTTACGCCAGTCATATGTTTACCTCAAAGACATCTAAACGTAAAAGAGGCCTGCGCAAAAGCGGCCTTATAGATTCGAGCAATAGAAAAATGACGAGAAGGCTTTTGCCTTATCTTTGAGTCAGCAGCTAAAGCAGAGAGAGGAATCAAAAAATGTCCAGAATTAAAGGCGGTGTCAAGACAAAACAGCGCCATAAAAAATATCTTAAAGCAGCTAAAGGCTTCAGGGGCGGCCGGAGCCGTTTATATCGTTCGGCCCGTGAGGCGGCCGAGCGAAGCTGGGCCTATGCCTACCGTGACCGCAAACAGCGCAAGAGGCAGTTCAGGCGGCTGTGGATCGTTCGGATCAATGCCGCGGCCAGGGAGCACGGCCTGTCTTATTCCAGGTTTATGGACGGCTTGAAAAAGGCGGAAGTGGATATTGATCGTAAGGTCCTGGCCGATATGGCGGTTCATGATGCGGCCGGGTTTGCAGATTTGGCTGAAGTTGCTAAAAGCGTCTCTTAAGCGGTTCGGTAACAGCCATGTCAGAGGATCTGAAAGTCAAGCTTAAGGAGCTGGGCCAGGAGGCGCTTGCCCTTTTAAAAAAGGCCGATACGGCGACGGATATTGAGAACTTAAGGATCAAGTATCTCGGCAAAAAAGGCCTGGTTACAGGTTTAATGAGACGGATGGGCAGCCTGCCGCCCGAAGAAAGACCGGGGGTGGGTCGGGTCGCCAATCAGGTCAAAACGGAAATCTCCGAGGCCGTCAAGGCCAGAGCTGAAAAAGTAACACGGGCCGGTGAGCAGACGGCCGGACTTGACGTGACTCTGCCGGGCCGCAGGCTTCACCGCGGACACCGCCACCCTGTTACCCGAACGATCAATGAAATTTGCGAAATATTTACCCGGATGGGTTTCAACATCGCTGAAGGCCCGGAAGTTGAACTGGACTACTATAATTTTGAAGCCCTCAATTTCCCCAAGGATCATCCCGCCCGGGACATGCAGGATACCCTGTATATCTCGGACGACGTGGTCCTCAGGACCCATACTTCGCCCATGCAGATTCGAACCATGGAGAAAAAGAGGCCGCCGGTCTGGGTGGCCGTTCCGGGCAAGACCTTTCGCCGGGACTCAGACGTGTCCCATACCCCGATGTTTCACCAGATTGAAGGTCTGGTTGTTGATCGCGGCATTACCTTCGGCGATCTTAAAGGCGTGCTGACCTCTTTCGTTCACCAGTTTTTTTCCCCGGACACGCCGCTGCGTTTCCGGCCGAGTTTCTTCCCCTTTACCGAACCAAGCGCTGAAGTGGATATCGGCTGCGTGATTTGCCGCGGGCAAGGCTGCCGCACCTGTGGTTATACGGGCTGGCTGGAAATTCTCGGTTCGGGCATGGTTGACCCTGCGGTCTACAAATTCGTCGATTATGATCCTCAGAAGATCTCCGGCTTCGCATTCGGCATGGGTATCGAGCGCGTGGCCATGCTCAAGTATGGCATTGATGATATTCGCCTTTTCTTTGACAACGATCTTCGCTTCCTGAAGCAGTTTTAACTTATAAGGTTTTTTGCCATGTTGGTTACTTATAACTGGCTCAAGGATTATGTGAACCTTGACGTTGATCCCCAGATATTGGCTGATAAACTGACCATGCGCGGACTGGAGGTGGAAGACCTCCGGGATCGTTATGATTACCTGAACCGTGTCGTGGTCGCTCGCGTGGTGGAGGCGGAACCGCATCCCCGCTCTGACAAATTGAAAGTCTGTCAGGTCGAGACGGACAAAGCCTCTTACCAGGTCGTCTGCGGTGCGCCCAACGTGAAGAAGGGCATGCTTTCAGCCCTCGCCTTGAAAGGAGTGGAACTGCCCGGCGGTGATGTGGTGCAAGAAGTGGAACTGCGGGGAGTGCGCTCCTCGGCCAATTTGTGTTCGGAAGCTGAACTGGTCGTGGGGCCGGATGCCTCGGGCATCATTTCTTTCCCGGAAAAGATAAGGCCGGGGACCGGTTTGAAAGAAGCTCTCGGTCTTTCCGATTGGATATTTGAAATTGACGTAACCCCGAACCGGCCGGACTGCCTGAGTCTGATTGGAGTGGCTCGCGAAGTAGCGGCCATTTTGGGCCGGCAGCTCAAGCGCCCCGAAATCAGCATCGAGGAAGGGCCTGAGCGAGCCGCAGATATCACTTCTGTTCAGATCCTTGACCCTGAACACTGCCCCCGCTATGTGGCTTTGGTTATTACCGGCTTAAAAATAGAGGCTTCACCTTTTTGGATGGTTGAGCGTCTGGCCGGAGTCGGAGTTCGAACGATTAACAACGTTGTTGACATCACGAACTTTGTTATGATGGAAATGGGGCAGCCCCTTCACGCCTTTGACCTGGATCGGCTCGAGGAACGCCGGATTGTTGTTAAGACCGCCGAGGAGGGGGAGCGTTTTACGACCCTGGACGGGGAGGAAAGGATCATGGGCCCGGAAATGCTCATGATCTGTGATGGGAAAAAAGCGGTTGCCCTGGCTGGAATCATGGGCGGCCTTAATTCGGAGATCATCCCTTCGACCACAAATGTACTCCTGGAGAGCGCTTATTTCAACCCGGTCAGCATCCGGCGTACCTCCAAAACACTGGGCCTGTCCACGGAAGCCAGTTTTCGCTTTGAACGCGGTATCGACCCCGAAGGCTGTCTCTATGCCGCTTCACGGGCCGCGGCCTTGATGGCTGAATTCGCCGGCGGCCGTGTGGCCGCGGGTGTAATAGACGAGCGCCCCGGGCCGTATGAAAAGGTCCTTATTCCGTTTTCTCCCTCACGCTGCAACAGTTTCCTGGGGCTCGATATCAGGCCTCAGGAAATGATGAACGCTCTTTCAAGTATCGGGCTGACTGCCAGCGGAAGCGGAGAGGAACTTGAAGTCGAAGCCCCCTCTTTTCGGGTGGATTTGACCAGGGAAGTGGATTTATACGAGGAAGTAGCTAGATTAGTCGGATACGACCGGATTCCGGTTACCTTGCCTCTGCGGAGGGGAGAAGTCGAGCCGCCAGACCCGCTGCGCCTCCTGCGAGCCGAAATCGGCGAGATACTGGAGGGCCTGGGCTTGTCCGAAGCGATTAATTACAGCTTCATTTCTCATGATTTTTGTGATAAATTAAACTTGCCCGAAAATGATTTTCGCAGACGGTGCGTCCGAATCTTGAATCCTCTTTCTGAGGAACAGGCCCTGCTTCGGTCTTCTCTTGTGCCTGGTCTTTTGGATACTATGCGCCGGAATCAGTCGTTCCAGGTCATGGATCTGGGTTTGTTTGAAATAGGCAAGCTCTTTTTTGCCGTTGACGGCCGGGAATTGCCTGACGAAAGATTCGCTGTGGCAGGGCTGATGGCCGGCCAGAGGGCCGGTCAATCCTGGAATCAAAAAACCGGTAAGGTTGATTTTTATGATATCAAGGGCGTGGTTGAGGAACTGCTGGAAGACTTGAATGTTCCTGAACCCGAATTTGCTGCTGAAGAACTGCCTGCTTATTTTGAAGGCAACGCCGCAGCCCGGGTTGCGGCCCAGGGGCGGATTTTAGGTTATCTGGGAAAAATAACCGCTCAAGTGGCCGGGCGGTTTGACCTGAAAGAGGCGCCTTACGTCTTTGAGTTGGATTTGGATTCAATCTCGGCTGCCCGGGCCGGGGTGAGATCTTTTACCCCCTTGCCGCGGTTTCCGGGAATCAGCCGGGACCAGGCCCTCTTGCTCGACCGGGAGGTGGAAGCGGGACGTATTCTTAATTTTATCAAAGGGCTTAATGAGGAATTTTTGACAGAGGTCAGTCTTTTTGACGCCTACGAAGGAAAGCAGCTCAAAAAAAATCTCAAGAGCTTGGCGTTCCGGTTTTTGTATCGTTCACCGGAAAGAACTCTAACTGACGAGGAAGTCAATGTTATCCACCAAAGAGTAATTGATAAAGTGCTGGCTTCCTTTAATGCTGAAATCAGAACTTGAGGGTGGTGCTTATATGACTAAAGCGGATATTGTCAACTCCGTTCAGGCAAAAATGGGTTTTTCCCGGCGTTTGACCGGTGCCGTGGTGAATGACCTTCTTGAGATAATCAAGGAAACGCTTTTGAAAGGCGAGAGTGTTAAGATATCCGGGTTTGGAAATTTTGAAATTCGCGAAAAAAACGCTCGCCGCGGGCGAAACCCTCGCACGGGCGAGGAACTGACAATTTCAGCCAGGAAAGTTTTGCGGTTTAAGCCCAGCCAGGTCTTGCGCCGGTCCATCAATTCCAGGTCCTGAAAACTGTCTCGTCAGGATGGCATGGGGGAGATCGCGTCGTGATGTCTCCTGAGATTCCCAACAAGGTTTATTTCAAGATCGGTGAAACCGCCGACATACTCGGGGTTGAGCCCTATGTTCTGCGCTATTGGGAATCAGAGTTCCCCCAGATTAAACCGGTCAGGGCCGCCTCAAGACAGCGCCTTTACCGTCGGCAGGACCTGGAAACCTTTATGGAGATTAAGCGCCTCCTTTACGAAGATAAATTTACCATTGCCGGGGCAAAAAAAAGAATCGCGTCCAGGGCCGCTAAAAAGCCTGAAATTACTCCCGATGAACAGCATGAGTTTATGCTTTATCTCAAGAAAACCCTCCAAGAAATAAAAGAAATAATTGGCGGATGAATTGGTTTTTCACCGCCCTCATTTTTTGCTAGTAAAATTTATTAATTACACCACGATGTTACATCTCTTGCCTTGACAAAGAAAACCGACTTTTGTAAGATAAGTTAACTTTCTCAGCCGTCAGTAATGTAACGAGAGGTGGCCTTAATGGCAAAGCGAAGAGGCCAATCCTGGCTTGGTCAGATTTTTTTGTACCTGGTCCTGTCAGTTTTTTTCTCGGTATTGCCCTTTACCCTGAGTTTGCTGCTGGATAAATCGAGTATCGCTCTCGCCCTTTTTACGACCTGGTATGCCCTTGTCCCACCTGTTTTTTTGCTCTTTTTAGGCTGGCTGCTTTACAGGCGGGAAACACACTGGCTTCTTTTCATCGGGCGGGCTTGGATTGGAGTCGGTTTATGGTTTTTGGTCCAGTATCTGCTCGGGTTCGCTCTGAGCTTGTCACCTCTTGCCCTGCCGGCCACTATCCCCTCTGTCTTGGTCGGGCATACGGGTTTAGTGAGCGGGATTGTCATTTTCATGGTCGGCGGAATTGTGCTCACCTTTTTGGGAAGCTCGATCGCGGATACAGCCCTGGATACGAAAAAAAGAATTTTACATATAAGTTCAACCATTGTTTTTCTCTCCCTTATTTTCGTGGTTCTGCCTGGGGTTATTCTGATCGTTTCCCGATTCTCGGTTCATCCGGTCAGCGGTCCGGAAATCCCTTCCGAAGATGAAATTTTTAGCTGGATTAAGGACCTATATAATTTTGGAAACCGCAGGCCCGGTTCAGCCGCTGATCAGAAGGCCATTGTTTATTTAAAGAGAAAATTAAAAGAATTTGGTTTTACCAATGTCAAGGTGGAGCCTTATATTTTCGATTACTGGGAGCCGAAACGCTGGGGCCTGAGCGTCAGTTCAAAAACCAACCCGCAAAAGTCTTTAACCTGCTTTTACGTCCCTTACAGCGGTCCGGCCGGGCCGGACGGGCTGACCGCGGAATTGGTCGATGTGGGTCAGGGTTCGGAAGATGACTTCGCTGCGGCGAACGTGGCCGGTAAGGTGGTTCTGGTGGAAATTCCTCCCGTAATGATCAGCTGGAACCAGATGCGGCACTTTACCTTCGTGGCTTACGATCCCGAGCAAACGGCCAAGGACTGGCGCCACCCCTACCCGGTTGGCTGGATGCTTAAGTACGACGCCATCTACCAGAGAGCAGCCCGGCATAAAGCGGCGGGCATTATCAGCGTGCTGAAGGATTATCCCGATATGGGAGAGTTCACCTACTACGCGCCTTACGATGGAAAATTGCGTGTCGTGCCTAGCTTGTATATCCGTGAGGATGACGGCAAGTGGTTGAAATCACTGCTTAGAAAGGAGCCTGTCAAGGCGCATATTACACTTGAAGCCACTATCGCCAGGAGCGGCGGCCGAACAGCCACGGTTTACGGTATTTTACCGGGCCGCAGCCGGACAAACCTGGTCATTCACTCCCACCATGACGCACCCTGGCAAAGCGGTGTTGAAGACAGCAGCGGCGTGGGTATGGTTTTGAGTTTGGCCAAATATTTCGCCCAAGTTCCCCCAAAAAAACGTAATAGAACCTT
>CAZVRN010000084.1:0-9937 GCA_964629485.1 uncultured Thermodesulfobacteriota bacterium
GATGACGAACATGCCGCGCGGAGCCGAAAAGATGCCGCGGTTCAGCATGTCCAAGAGGAGTATTCGCCATTCACAATGAATGGATCTTAATGAATCAAGAACAATCCCGGCCAAATGCAGCCGGTTTAACAAGGCCTGCCAGCCGGTGACCGTGCTGGTAACGAAATAGGTTCTTGCGTCCTGAATTATTTTATATCGGCTTCGTGTCATGATGCGAAGAAGGTATCGAGGCAGAGTCCTGGAGCGAGAAAAAATCCCCCCTCTCCCTTTAAAAAAGGGCGGGTGGCCCAGAGAACTTGTTTGTCTGGGTTCAAAGGACAAGAGGAGCAGTCGAGTCATTCTCGCAAACCTGCCCCTCTCATTTAACAATCAATCTAATTGATCTCCCTGCTTCTATAAACCCTGGATCGTTCTCTGGATAATATTGTCCTGCGTCTTCCGGCTGATATCCACAAAGTGGGCGCTATAACCGGCCACCCGGACAATAACCTCCTGGTACTTCTCGGGATCCTTCTGAGCCGCTCTCAGGGTTTCATCCGAAACCACATTGAACTGTACGTGATCCAGCCCGAGATCAGCCCAGGTTTTCAGGTAGGCTTTCCAGAGCTGATAGCCTTTCTCGTCTTTGAGCTGTGTCGGAGACAACCGTTGGTTGAGCAGGAAAGCCCGGCCGTCGGTGACATGGTTTATCTTGCTGCAGGACTTAAGCACCGCGGTCGGCCCTTTTTTATCCAGGCCGGGCCCGGGCGAAATACCGCCGTCGTACAAGGCATCGCCGCGGCGGCGTCCGTTTGGCAACGCCCCCACGATATTGGAATAGTGGATATTGCCGCTCACGTTCTCCGGCAGAATCGGCCAGGTATTCCCGGAGGGACAGCGCAGTATATTTGAAAATCTGGCGCATTCCTTGAGGCAGCGAACCATGATCTCATCCACGTAATCATCGTCATTACCCCATTTGGGCGCCTTGTTGACAAAGTCCAGCCGCATCTCCTCATAGCCTTCCCAGTTAGCTTCCAAGGCATCGCAAAGCTGGCTCATGGTGTACTTTCCGTCATCGAAGACCAGTTTTTTAATAGCGGCCAGGCTGTCCGCATTCTCAACCCAGGTAAAAGCGGTGATCCAGGCATTGCCGCGCTCGCCTTCGGGCTGCATGACATCGATACCGCGTTCAATCGCCCGTGAGGAAATACCGGACAGGAACGGCCGTGGCATTATTTCATGGACCATGGTCCGGGAGAGGTTTACAACCCGCGTCAAGAGGGCGAACATCCATTCCATTTGTTTGACCCAGGCTTCAAATACCTGTTCAAAGCTGGTGAACTGACGCGGGTCCCCGGTCTTGGGACCCATCTGCATGTTGGCTACCGTATCGAACCCGTTTGTCAGAACATACTCGATAATCTTGGCGCAGTTAGCCGTGGCCGAAGCCATTCTGAACGGCTGCGTTCCGTTTTTTGTGGCGGGGCAGGGGGACATGCAGGCCTGGTGGACCCAGGTTCTCATCTCCTCGACCGGATGTCCGTGCCAATACATCCCGTTTTCAATCAGGACCGGGTCGTTGCGGATAGCCGGATAGCCCAATCCGTGCCGGATGCATTCAAAAATTTCACGCATGACTTCATCCTTGACCCCGGGATGCCACCGAAAGGCGAAGGTGGGATTGGAGACACGAACCAGACGAGCGGCTTTCATCAGGGCGATGGTCATCTCATTACAGGCGTCGTTGCCATCCTTATCCACACCGCCTAGCGTCCAGACCCAGGTTCCGGCGATGCCTTGAAGACCTTCCCGAACCCACCGGCCCGAAGCGAGGCTTAAAGGTGTGTCGTAGGCCCGAATAAGAAATTCACCGATCAGGTCCAGGGCTTCATCCTCTGTAATATTCTTTTCTTCAATCACGTCCTTTCGATAATATGGGCCGTGGTAATAATCCGGCCTCGCCGGCCAGGCCCCTTCCCGCTGTTCCTTGCGGACGAGCATCTGGATAAAATGGTCATACTGGAGAGATTCCTGGAGGGTGCGAGGCGGTTTAGCCGGAACCCGCTCGCATGTTTCAGCCACCCTGAGCAACTCTTCTTTACGCTTGGGGTCGGTCTCGAAATGTTCGGCCAGAATACGCGCCAGCCGCGCATAACGTTTGGCCCAACGGATACCGGCCTTAAGGGCGATCTTCATCGCTTCCCAGTTTACAATCTTCTGGTAAAGCGGGATGATGTCCGGGTGGGATGGCCTCTGAGTCTTTTCCTCGGCCTCGGCGATCAACTGGTCGATTTCAGCGATAATGTCTTCCAGGCCCCGTTCGCCGGTCATAAAGTATTCGTAATCCTTACCCGAATATCCGCCGAAGGGCGTGCCCCAACAGATCACCCCGGCGCTGAATTTCGCCATATCCTCAGGATCAACGGTTTTTAAGAAAACATCGACTCCGCCGGCCTCGTTGTCCCAGTATTCGCCGACTTCATTAACAATTTTCAAGGATTCTTCGAGGGGTTCCGGTAAAATGTCCGGGAAATTGTAAACCGCCTTATTGGCCGCCCCGCCCATACCCTGCCAGGGCTCAGTGGACGGTGTTTCGGTCAGGGAACCAACGATTTGAGACTGGTGGGTAATGTAAATCTGGCTTGAATCCAGCATTTCAGCCTCAATTTTGGCCTTTTTTAAAATGGGCGGTTCCTTTTTATATTTTTCGTTCAGTTTGATGCGCCTCAGAGCCGGTTGAAGATCATACTTGATCGGGGAAATTGGCTGGCCGCCTGATGATCCTTTGGCCCAAATTGACTTTCTCAAGTAATCAAGCCTTTTTGAGCGCACTTTCTCGGCAGCCCACCACCATTCCTGCTTTTCTTCCAATTCCATTCGTTCCCTGTCTTCGGCAACGGACATAATAACATCCTCCTAAATCAATTAGGGGTTTACGTCTTTTTAGAACGAACTGCTTTGACCGGGTTGTACTGAATTAAATGTATTTTATATCCGGATTTGCCGATAGTCAATTAAATTTACTATTAGGAAAATCATTTTGAAACCATGGACCATTGATTTTTTTTGAGGAAGATTGACTTGTCGAGACCTCTTAAGAATGAGTAATTTTGCTGAAATTACGGAAAGTGACAATGAGTTCGGCTAAAAGACGAAGTTCTTAAAAGATCTCCCTTTACAACAGCTCCTTTACCCGCCGACCCTGTTTCATTAAAGCTGATCAGCCTTAGCCAGCTCGTAAAGCCGGGCCACGTTCATTTTTTGAAGCTCCGGCCCGAATTCCTCCATACTTCCGCCCATGGGATAACGATCTAAAAAAGATATTCGCTCTTGCGCTTCTTGCAGAGACCATCCTTTTTGCACTGCATCCTTGAGCGCGGCAATCCATTCCCGGATAAAGGCGGCCTGTTCGTCAAGATACTCGACCGTGCACATCTCTCCGTGTCCGGGAAGATAGTAATCAACGTCAAGAGTTTTCAAGGTTTCCAAAGATTTCAGCCACTCAAGCGGCAGAGCTTCATGCAGGAAGGTCTGAACTTTATGAAAGATATTGTCTCCCGTAAAAACGACGCGTTCCCGGGGAATGAAGACGGCTGTCTCACTTGCCGTGTGCCCTGGAAGATGCAGCAGTTCGAACTTATGATCTCCCAAATATATTTTCATGGATTCTTCAAAAGTGACTTCTGGAATACGAATACTGTAGGAATCAAGATTCGGGGCAAAATCCGGGTCAATCATTTTTATTCGCTCTTTAAGCTGCTGAAGGGATGCCTGCGCAATTGCCTCTCTGGTTCCCTGGTGAGCCACCACGGCCGTATCAAAAAAGAAATTGCCGGTGTAATGATCACCGTGTGGTTCGGTGTTAATCAGGTAACGAATCTTGCCCCGCTTTTCAACTTCCTTTTTGTAGTTCAAAGCGTCGGTCGGAACTTGCGGGGTATCTATCATCACAATGCCAGCCGAGGTGACAACAAAACCCGGGTTACAGCCTCTGTATTCGGTTTCAAAAAAAACATTACTTGTAACCTGTTTCACTTTAAGGTCCCTCCCCTATTAATTTATTTTGGCGAATATGACGCTGGTGTTATTTATATATTAGAATTTTTTTTGATTGGCAAACCATTTGTCGTTTTTAATTCAGCGCGACTCACCGGGTCCGGGCAGCAAGGCAATACGTTTGGCAAATACATTTTTATGTAGATACTTCCTTAAAAAAAATTTATTATGCCTTCATCAGTTCATTTAATGGCGCCATTACATGGCGGCAAATGTATTTATCAAGTCAATTGGGTAAATTTTATCAGTAAAAACGCTGAAGACCACGGGCGTGAGCCTGTGGATGAAAGCGTTAAACAAGGCCATAATATATGAAACATGCTGAAATCATGGGCTCGAAGACAAAATACCGTGGGTTTACCTGTGGATGAACGAGTCAGGCAGGGGTATAATGTGGTCATGGAAAATATTTTATAAGGCCGCAAAAGCTTGAAAACAGGAGGTAATCATGAGCGAAATCAAGTTAGATGAAAAATACAAAGATTTTGAAGACAGGTACGCCGAGGTCAACGGGGTACGGCTGCATTATGTTACCGTGGGAACAGGCAAGCTGATTATGTTTGCCCATGGATTTCCGGAATTCTGGTATCTTTGGAAGGATCAACTTGTTGAGTTTGGGAAAGACCACCAGGCCGTGGCCCTGGACATGCGGGGCTATAACCTGTCCTCAAAACCCAAAGACCTTGATCAATATCGCATTGACGTTTTAATGAATGATTTCAAGGCCTTGGCGGAAAACCTCGGCCACGAGAAATTTATCCTGGTCGCCCATGATTGGGGCGGGGTGGTGGCTTGGCCTTTTGCCATGCGTTATCCGGACATGCTCGAAAAATTCGTTATCATTAACGCGCCTCATCCGGGTATTTTTGGACGGTTGCTGGCCGGGAACCGGGATCAGCAGTCATCCAGCCAGTATATCCGAATGTTCAGGACTCCGGAGGCGGAAAAGATTCTCGCGAAAAATAATTACGCCTATTTGTTGAGCGCTATTCAAACCGAGGCAACTCATTTTACCGAAACGGATAAACAGATGTACATCAATGCATGGTCTCAGCCCGGGGCCCTGACCGGCGGGTTGAACTATTACCGGGCCTCAGCCTTCGAACCTCCCGCTCTGGATGAGGAGGCTGAAAAAAAAGTCAGCCATTTTGCTGATTCAGTAAAAAGCGAGGCCCTCACGGTCAAGGTCCCGACTCTGGTGATCTGGGGCGAACAAGACACGGCCCTGACCGTTCATAATCTGGACGGACTTGAGGAATTTGTGCCAGACCTGACGATTAAACGAATCCCTGATGGTTCGCACTGGGTAATCAATGAACAACCCGAACATATCAATGCGTTGATCAGGGAATTTATCGAGTAGCATTTATTTTCAAAAGAACATTTAAAACATGGTTTGAAAGATTATGCCAGTTGTTTAGCCGGGAATCACGGGGTGTGCCATGAACCTGAAAAAGTATTTCTGCGGCAATGAATTAGAAAGAATGCCCAACCCGGCTTTTAGGATCATGTCCATCATCTTTAGAATCATGGATGTTTTTTATCCGTTCGAAAAGCGTATCGCCGCCTTGGGTCTTCAAGAAGGATTTACGGTTGTGGATTATGGGTGCGGGCCGGGCAGGTATATTGAAAGGGTTTCCCGCCTGGTCGGCAAAAACGGCAAGGTGTATGCGGTTGATATTCATGACTTGGCCATAAAGTCGGTTAAGAAGATGATTGAGAAAAAAAATTTAACAAACGTAGAGCCGGTGCTGACGGATGGATATTCTTGTAATATCAAAGACCATGTCGCGGACGTTGTCTATGCTCTGGACATGTTTCATATGATATCAGACCATGCTCAATTTTTAAAAGAACTGCATCGGATAGTTAAAAAAGACGGCTTTCTGGTCATTGATGACGGTCATCAGCCGAGGGAAAAAACGAAAGCAAAACTGGCCGCTTCAAAGCTGTGGCATATCGCAGAAGAAACAGAAAATCATTTGAAATGTACGCCAATATAAATTAGCCTTGCTTAAAAGGCATTGACAATTAAGGCTTAAAACTGCTGACCCCCCCTGATCTTCCGATCAGCCAGAAAATGTTGCCAACAACATTCAGGAGTAGGAACGATGAACGAACGGCAATATCTGGATCATCTTAATGAACTGTGGCAAAAAAACTGGCCGGAGCATTTATCCAGAGAACCGGAATATCCTTTTGGTGAGATTCTTTTAACTGACTATCTTGGAAGAAGAGCCGAACAAAGCCCTGATACGCCCTGCCTGATTTATTACGGCCGGGAATTGACCTTTAAAGAACTGGACGATTTCAGCAACCGGTTTGCCGCCTTCTTGGCCTCAAAAGGTCTTAGAAAGGGTGACCGGGTGGCGGTTTTCCTCCCTAATTGTCCTCAATTTCTCATCGTTTTTTACGGGATTCTCAAACTGGGGTGTGTTCATGTTCCGATGAATCCCATGTTTAAAGAGCACGAATTTGTTTATGAAATAAATGACGCCGGAGCCGAAGTTATTGTGGCCCTCGATCTGCTGTTTCCGATAATTCAGGCGGGCAAAGATCGAACGAATTTGAAAGAAGTTGTGGTGACGGGCTTTAAGGATTTTTTGCCAGACGAGCCCACCATTCCCTTGCATCAAACCATGCTTGCCCCTGGCCGGGATTGCCCCGGTTCTATCAGCCTGATGTCCGTTTTAAAAGACTATGAACCAAATTATCCGGATCCAGGGGTTGGTCTGGACGACATAGTGGCGCTTAATTATACGGGTGGCACTACCGGGCTGCCCAAGGGCTGCGAACATACCCAGAGGGATATGATTTATACTGCCGCTACGGCGATTGCGACCGGAGCTACCGGAAAAGAAGACTCTGTTTCCAACCCCGTGGGCCTGGGTTATTTCCCTGTTTTCTGGATCGCGGGTGAGATCGGAGGCGTCATCGCCCCTGTCTTTTCAGGAGTCCCGCTGGTGTTGCTCGCTCGCTGGGATGTGGAGGCCGCCTTGGCGGCGATTGACCGATACAAGATAACCTCCATGGTGGGAGTGGTCGATAATTATGTGGAGATCATGGAGTACCCCGATTTGCATAAATACGACCTCACTTCGATCAACACCTCCACCGCCTCATCCTTTGTAAAAAAGGTGACCATTGAATACCGGCAGCGCTGGAAAGAATTGACCGGCAGCGTCCTGCGTGAGTCGTCTTATGGCATGACCGAGACGCACACGGTGGACACCTTTACCAACGGTATGCAGACGAACGACATGGACCTCAAATCCAAACCCGTTTTTTGCGGTTTGCCCATGCCGGGCACCCGGTTCAAGATAGTCGATTTTGAGACCCGGGAATTGGTGCCTTTGGGGAAAGAAGGAGAGATTGTTATCAATACGCCCTCGCTGATGAAATCTTACTGGAACAAGCCCGAGGAGACGAAAAAGGCCATGAAGGACGGCTGGTTTTATACCGGTGATATCGGTATGCTGGACGAGGAAGGATATTTGCACTTTTTAGGCCGGCGCAAGGAGATGCTTAAAATGAAAGGTATGAGTATCTTTCCCTCGGAAGTCGAGACACTTTTAGGTCGTCATCCGGCTATTGCGGGCAGCGGTGTCATCGGCAAGTCTGATCCGGAAAAGGGGCAGGTGCCTGTGGCTTTTATTCAACTGAAACCTCAATATCAGGGAAAAGTGAGTGAAGAAGATTTGGCCGCCTGGTGCAGAGACAACATGGCCGCCTACAAAGTGCCTTTAGTCAGGATCATCCCGGAACTCCCGCTGACGACTACGGGCAAAGTTAAGAAAGAGGAGTTAAAAAAAGAGCTTGAACGTTAAAGAGTAAGGTTTCAGTCTTGAAGTTTTTAAATCCAAACCGAGCCAATGCGGTAAACTAGCATTTCGAGGTAACCTGAATTTAAGAAAGCAGGAGGCCCTCCGGAGCGTGGTTAAAATAAAAAGCCTGCCTTCAAAATGGGATTATGAGACGGACGTGTTAGTCGTCGGATACGGCTATGCCGGCGGGATCGCCGCCATCGAAGCCGCGGACCAGGGCGCGGATGTTTTATTACTGGAAAAAATGCCTAAGCCCGGCGGCATATCAATATGTTCCGGAGGAGGGCTGCGGACGGCCTCAAATTCAGACAGCGCCTTCTCTTATCTGAAAGCGACCTGTGGAGGGCTGACGCCTGACAATGTTCTGCTGGCCATGGCCAAAGGAATGACTGAAGTTCCCGCCTACATGGAGCAGATGGCTGAGATAAACGGGGCGAGTCTTCGCACAATACCCTATATAGGCAATTATCCTTTTCCAGGATACGAGGATTTGGGCTTCAGCATTTACAGAAATATCCCTGGTTTCGACCCGCTGACATACTACCCCCATGTTCGCGGTCTCCGCGGGGGCGCTCGCAATTTTAAAGTGGTTGAGGACAATTTGAATCGCCGCAAGATAAAAATTTTTCTCAACACACCGGTAAAGAGATTGCTTACAGCCACGGACAGGCGGGTCGTTGGTGTGCAGGCCCAAAACAACGGCCGTATTTTGCATATTAAGGCGCGGCGGGGCGTCATACTGACCTGCGGCGGGTTTGAGGCCGATGAAGAGCTGAAACAGCAGTTTTTTCTCACCCCGGATATCATTTCGGCCGCCTACCGCGGAAACACCGGGGACGGAATTCGCATGGCCCAAGAAGTCGGCGCCTCTTTATGGCACATGGGAAATATTCACGGTTCTTACGGCCTTAAACACACCAATCCGGCATACCCTTTTGGCCTTCGCTTGAGGCGTTTGCCCGATTGGGTTCCCGGTCATGAAATGCCTCTTAACTCAAAAATGGTCTGGATAGTTGTGGACCGCCTGGGCAAACGATATATGAATGAATACCCTCCTTATGCCCATGATGTCGGGCATCGGCCCATGCTGCTTTATGACACTGAGACGCAAGCTTATCCCAGAATCCCGTCGTACATCATTTTTGACGAAAACGGCCGGAAGCTTTACCCGATAGCCATGCCCACATTTAATGATTCAAATGTTTTTTACGAATGGAGCGAGGATAATCTGGCGGAAGTTGAACATGGCATCCTGCGAAAGGCCAAATCGATTGACGATATTGCATCGGACATTAAAGTGGAGCCGTATATTTTAAGGGAAACGGTTGAGCGATGGAATCGTTTTTGTATGAAAAATGCGGATGATGATTTTGGAAGACCCGCGGAATCAATGGTCCCAGTTGAGACACCGCCTTTCTATTACGCCGAGGTCTGGCCGGTTGTCTCAAACACACACGGCGGCCCTGCGCATAATGAGAACTGGCAAGTATTAGACGCTTTCGGTAAGCCCATTCCAGGGCTCTATGAAGCGGGTGAGTTAGGTGGTATTTTCGGCTTTCTTTATCTGGCGGGCGGAAATCTGGCTGAATGTTATATCGGCGGATGGACTGCTGGGAGACATGCTGCGCAAAATGAACCATGGTGATGGTGCATAGCTAAAATAAGCATAACCAAATCTTCATGGTCAGATCAATTATGCTGACCGTTTTATGCAGAAAGAAGGAGGCTTATATGTTTCACAGAAAAAACAGTTATATTTTGTTTGCTGTCTCTTTCGTTGTTATGCTTTGGGGGGGTATCCCCGGCCCAGCCTGGTCCAAGGCGGGGTTGCCTGAACCCAAAGGAACTTTTATTATCGGATCGGGTATTTACTTCTCTAATATCGACCCGAATAAGACAAATCCAGGCTCGCAGGTGGTACAGACCTTTCAATCTTTGATCCTGCCCAGTTTAATTGATTATCATATCCTGCCGGACTTAGCGGTGTCCTGGGAAGTCACTGACCCGAAAACCTGGAAATTTAAAATTCGCAAGGGTGTAAAATTCAGTAACGGCCAGCCGCTGACTTCTGCAGA
>CAZVRN010000085.1:0-9877 GCA_964629485.1 uncultured Thermodesulfobacteriota bacterium
GCCCTGCTTGATCAGGGGCGGGCCCGCGTTGTCATGGAACCGCTGGCTCTGAGAAACCTTATTCCCGGAAAACTCTATAGGCTCAAAGTTTCCAACCGCAGGGCTGCGCTTAAAATTCTGCAAGGCATGCCAGATGTCAAGAGCCCCAATATACATGGCCCTCAACTGCATTTCAGTATCCAAGATGACTCAAGGCTGGCAATTGTTAAGCAGGCCCTTGAGAGAGAAAATATTGATATTTTGGAACTGGAGCCGAGTCCGCCTAGCCTTGAAGACGCTTATCTTTCCTTACTGGATCGGCAGACAGTGGTAGATACCTGATGAAAACGGCTGTTGAACTAAATGATGTGGTCAAACGCTTCGGCGATTTCACGGCCGTAAATCATATTTCCCTGAAAATTTTACCAGGCGAGATTTTCGGATTTTTAGGCCCGAACGGCGCCGGCAAATCCACAACCATACGCATGATCTGCGGGCTCTTGACACCGACTTCAGGTACGGGTCATGTTTTGGGATTGGATATTATCTCGCAATCAGAAAAGATCAAGGCTCGTATCGGTTACATGTCGCAGCGTTTTTCATTGTATGATGATTTGCGCGTTGAGGAGAACCTGAAGTTTTTTAGCGGGGTCTATGGTTTGAGCGGAAGGAAGCGTGAACAGAGAATCGAAGAGGTGCTGAGCTTGATTTCTCTCTCAGACAGGCGAAGCTCCGTGACCTGGGAATTACCAGTGGGACACAAACAGCGCCTGGCCCTGGGCAGTGCCATTCTACATAAACCGAAAGTGATTTTCCTCGATGAGCCGACTTCCGGAGTAGATCCCAAGACACGGCGAAACTTCTGGGATTTAATTTACGGCCTGGCGGCTGAAGGCGTGACGATTTTTGTCACGACCCATTTCATGGAAGAGGCTGAATACTGTGATCGAATCGCTTTAATCAACGAAGGCCGCCTGATCGCAGTCGGCTCCCCTGCTCAACTGAAACACGAAAAACTTCCCGGGCGGATTTACAATGTGGAAACCTCTGACGTCTTGACCGCCGCGGATAAACTTTCGGGGGCGGATAGGATCTTTGAAGTTGCTATATTCGGACGATCCCTCCATGTCAGACTAGACGAGGAGGTGGGCGCTGAATCCTATCTAAGTTCCCTCCTGACTGTGGCAGGACAGGAAGTTAAAGCTATAAGCCCCATTGAACCCACACTTGAAGATGTTTTTGTCGCTTTAGTGAGAAAGCCACTGGAGGAACATTTATGAGCCCCCGTCGAATAAAAGCTATGGCAAAAAAAGAGATTATTCAGATAAGACGGGATGTTCGCGTGTTGATAGCCGCCATCTTCATGCCCATGGTGTTGATTCTTCTCTTTGGCTACGCTTTAAGCCTTGACGTGGACAACATTCCCATGCTGATTTTGGACCTGGATCACACCGCCGCTTCCCAGGATCTGATCAGGCGGCTGGCTGACTCACGTTATTTTAGCATCGTGCGCTACTTGAGCCGCCAAAGCGAGATTGAACCTGCCCTTGACCGGCGCGAGGCCCTGATGGCGTTGGTTATCCCAACGGATTTCTCGACCCGTGTCGGGAGGGGGACCAAGGCGACGGTTCAGGTTATTTTTGATGGCACCGATTCCAACACCGTAAGTATTGCCTCAGGCTATTTCAGCGGTATAGTAAACAGTTTTAATATCAATCGCCAGATCGCCAGATTCCGGAGGGCTGGCTTGCAACTGACTGCCAGGCCTCTTGATCCTCGAATTCGTGTCTGGTTCAATCCGGAACTGAAAAGCAAGAACTTTATTATTCCCGGGTTAACCGCGGTTATCATGATGGTTATCTGCGCCCTGATGACGGCTTTAACCATATCCCGAGAAAAAGAGACAGGCACCATGGAACAGCTTATTTCCACGCCCATTTCCAGCGGCGAGCTCATTGTGGGCAAGCTTTTGCCATATCTGGGGCTGGGTCTGATTGAGATATCGCTTGTAGTCATAAGCAGCGTTTTGATTTTTACGGTGCCTTTCAGGGGCAGCTATTTTAATTTGCTTTTGGTTTCTCTCATCTTTATGATCGGCACCCTGGGTTGGGGTCTTCTGATTTCAGCGATCGCCAGAACTCAAATTGAAGCTAGCCAATTGGTAATGATCACTGCTTTTCTGCCTTCATTTCTTCTTTCCGGCTTTATTTATCCCATAGAGAATATGCCGCTTGCGCTTCAAATTATTACTTATATCGTCCCGGCCCGATATTTCGTTGAGATTTCTAAAGGACTTTTTTTAAAGGGCGTGGGGCTGGAGGTGCTTTGGCCACAGGTTCTCTTTTTAGTAATCTACAGTCTGGTGGTTTTAAACGTGGCTCGAAAAAAATTCAGTAAAAGGATCGTGTGATGCGTCTCTTTTTCCTTCGGATCTGGCAGCTTGTCTTCAAGGAATTTTTACAGACCCTGCGAGATCCTCGAATGCGTATGCTAGTGATCGGTCCGCCGATTATTCAATTAATTGTTTTTGGGTACGCGGCCAATCTGGATTTAAAGAATATTCCCACCGCTGTCTATGATGAAGACAACAGTGTGATTTCCCGAGATTTAACTTCGACCTTTACGTCATCGGGATATTTTAAAATTGTGGCCCGGATTGCGGATGACAGAGAAATAACCAGGCTCTTGGACCGGGGACAAGTGAAAGCGGTTCTGCACTTTGGGCCAGACCTGGCCAGCCGGGTCAAGAGCGGGCGTACGGCCCAGGTGCAGGTCGTCGTTACCGGAACCGATTCCAACACGGCCTCTGTGGTCCAAAGCTATGCTATGCAGATCCTTGAGGGCTACAATCGCACTCTTCTTGAAAAACGCATGAAGCAAAATCCCATCATGGCAAAAGTCCTTCCCGCAGGGGTGAGCGGAATTCTCCAACCACGGCTTCGAATCTGGTATAATCCGGACCTTGCTTCAGTAAATTTCTATATACCTGGAATTATCGGGCTGGTGATCATGCTGATTACCCTAATGCTGACCAGCATGGCCGTGGTTCGGGAAAAGGAGATTGGAACCATGGAGCAAATTATGGTCACACCGATTCGCCCTTCGGAATTTATTTTGGGCAAGACCATTCCTTTCAGCGTCATTGGTTTTATGCAAGCTGCCGTGATTACTGCTATTGGGGTCTTCTGGTTCAACGTACCCATGAAGGGAGATCTGCTTTTGCTGGCGATTTCTCTTTTAATCTATCTTCTTTCCGCTCTCGGAATCGGGTTACTTATTTCTACAATAAGCCGTACGCAGCAACAGGCGCTTTTCAGCACTTTCTTCTTCTTTTTCCCGTGTATACTCCTTTCCGGGTTCATCTTTCCTATTGCCAATATGCCTTGGATCATACAGCTTATTACTTATGCCAACCCGCTGCGCTATGCTTTGGTAGTTATTCGGGGAATTTTCCTGAAAGGCGTTGGCCTGGATGTCCTCTGGCCGCAGTTGGCGGCCCTGGCTGCTATCGGACTGGCATTGATGATATTGGCTGTAAGTCGGCTGAAAAAAACCCTTGATTAACAAGAATTGCAAGTTGTTTCATCAGGAAAGCAGCTCATAGAGATTAAACCATCCTGGAGGCAACTATTTTTCTGGGGAGACATCCTTAGAACCAGTAATTTTGTTCAAATTACGATAGGCAAAAATTTAGCTTGTAGGAGTATTAGAGGTTATCTCAAATTTAATATTTTAGCCTAAATCAATCAGTTAGGGTAAACAAATTTTTTTGAAACGGTTTCTAAAATATTTCGAGGAGTTAAATTTAAGCCTCATAATGACTTCGCTTTAAGGCCGAATTTCTTACAAGGGCTTTAATAAAAGTAAACTGTTCCTTTACAGACATTTCTTGCCCTCAAACACACCATCTGCTATAAAATAATTAAGATAAAGAAAGTCTATGGAAGATAAAAAAGATAACCGCAAAACAGGGCAAGAACAGCAGGCCAAAGTTTATAATCGGCTGAAAAGACGAATCCGCTACGTGGAAATGGGACTGGGATTGGTCTTTTTGGTGACGCTACTGGTCACCGGCTTGACTTTTCAGCTCCGCGATATAGCCGCCAGGGTAACCTCCAATTTTTATGTAGTGGTTTTTATTTACTTTTTTATTCTGACCGTAATTTTTGAACTGATCACCCTGCCTTTGGACGTTTTTTCAGAATTTACTATTGAACGGCGCTTTGGCTTGCTCAGACAGTCAGGCTGGTCCTGGGTTCGGGATTACATGAAAAGCTTTTTTTTAAGCTTGGTTCTGGGGGGTTTGGCCGTTGAAGTACTTTATTTCTTCATTCGGTTTGCCGGGGACTGGTGGTGGCTGCCTGCAGGCGGGGCGTTTACATTGCTTTTCGTGCTCCTGGCCCAACTCACCCCGGTCTTGATTCTGCCTTTTTTTTATAAATTCAAACCGTTGAGAGACAATGATCTTTCTGCCCGGCTTATTGCACTCTGTAATCGTGCCGGCGCCCGGATTAGAGGCATTTATGAATGGGGGCTTTCTTCCAAGACCAGACAAGTAAATGCAGCCTTGACCGGCTGGGGTCCTACCAGGCGGGTGCTTCTATCTGACAATCTGATTAAAGATTTTTCTCCCTCTGAAGTAGAAATTATTCTAGCTCATGAATTAGGTCATTATAAACTGCATCACCTGCCTAAACTCCTTGGCATTCAAGCCCTGCTGACCTTTGTGACTTTTGGACTTTCGAATTTATTCTTCAAGATATTTGGCCCCGGTCTTAACTTGAGAACTCTGGATGATGTGGCTGGGTTGCCCCTGTTGGTGCTGATATTCACGCTAGTGGGATTAGTTGCTCTTCCGATAATGAATCTTCTTTCCCGCCATCTGGAGCGAGCGGCCGATTACTTTGCCTTTAAGCTGACAGACCAAACAGATATTTTTATTTCCGCCATGAAACGCTTGACCGAATTAAACCTTTCCGAATCTGATCCTAATCCAGTGATTGAATTCCTATTTCATTCCCACCCTTCTCCGGGAAAACGCATTCAAGCGGCCAGGGATTTCCTTTCTGAGCAGGAGGAGTCCACAGTTTGAAATTTCTGGATCGCCTTGAAAAATCTCATGATTTTGGCGAAATGATCGCTTGGCATGAGCAGATACCACCCCGAGCGGCGCAATACGCCCGTCTGCAGCGCCCTCTGCCGCCAATCCTTGCAGCCGCACTCAAATCCATGGGCATTTCACACCTTTACACCCACCAGGTTAAGGCTATTGATCTGATTCGCGAACAAAAAAACGTGATAACGGCGACACCCACGGCAAGCGGTAAAAGCCTGATTTACAACCTGCCGGTCCTTGAGGCCGCACTCGAAGATCAGGCGTCCCGAGCTCTTTATATTTTTCCCTTAAAAGCTCTTGAGCAGGACCAGTTAAAGGTGCTGGATCAGATGAGCAAGCTGGCTACGCAGGGGGCGTTTAAAACAGAAGTTTATGATGGAGACACCAGTCCCTATCGCCGGAAAAAAATCAGGGAACGGCCGCCGCAGGTCATCATCACCAATCCGGATATGCTTCACCTTTCCATGTTGGCGTATCATGATCTCTGGGCTGAGTTCTGGGCTAGCCTGAAATATGTCGTTATTGATGAAATACACACCTATCGAGGTGTCTTTGGCAGTCATATCGCCCAGATTATACGCCGCCTGCACAGAGTGATGGATCAATATGGAAACCGACCGGTGTTTATTCTTTCTTCGGCCACTATAGGCAATCCGGCTGAGTTCGCAAATGTTTTGACCGGTCTCGAGTGTGAGGCTGTTATCGAATCAGGAGCCCCTGCCGCGGGGAAACACTTTATTTTTATAAATCCCGAAGCCAGCTCAGCCGTCACTGCGGCCCGCATCTTTGTCCGGGCTATCAGAGACGGCCTCAGAACCATTGCTTTTACCCAATCGCGGCGTTTGACTGAACTCATGCACAAGTGGGCCTTGCAGATGGCGCCGACCTTTGCGGACAAGCTCAGTTCTTACCGGGCCGGGTTCCTGCCGTCTGAGCGCCGCGAGATTGAAAAAAAATTAAACAGCGGTGAGTTGTTGGGGGTTATTTCCACGAGCGCGCTTGAGCTGGGGCTGGATATCGGCACGCTGGAAATCTGCCTTTTGGTTGGATATCCAGGGAGTATTGTCCGAACCTGGCAAAGAGGGGGTCGCGTCGGTCGATCTGACAAGGAATCCGCTATTCTTATGCTGGCCCAGCCTGATGCTCTTGATCAATACTTCATGCGGCACCCTGAAGATTTTTTTAATCGTGGATTTGAACCGGCGGTTTTAGATCCGGATAATGAGCCGATTACTCTGGCGCATCTGCCTTGCGCCGCCTCGGAAATCCCACTGTCCATAAACGATCGCTACTTTCGTCCTCAGGAACGGCCCAAACTCATGACAAAGGCATGTCGGGAGCGCCGGTTACTACTCTCCGCGGACGGTGAACACTACTACTCTTTTCTTCGTCGTCCCCACCGTCAGGTGGACATCCGAACCACGGGCGAAGGGTACGTTATTATTTCTGAGGATTCCGGTGATGTGATCGGCAGTATAGATTCCAGCAGGGTTTACAGTGAGTGTCATCCCGGCGCGGTTTACTCGCATCGGGCCGAATCGTGGGTTATTACCAAACTAGACCTCAAACGACGCAACGCCTTTGCCCGTAAAACGGATGTCGACTACTACACCCGTCCAAAAACTGAAAAAGAAACAGAAATTCTTGAAGTGATAACTGTTAAGCCAATAGATAATTTCCTGGCTAAACTGGGCAGGCTGCGCGTTCATTCACAGGTGGTCGGATACGAAAAGCGACTGATTCGGGGTCAGGAGCTGGTAGGCACATATCCGTTGGACTTGCCCGAGATGGTCTTTGAAACTGAGGGGCTTTGGTTCGAGTTAGAGGATTTTATTCCCGCTTCGCTTGATCAGGGACAACACTACATGGGCGGTATTCACGCTATTGAACACGCGGCCATCGGTCTTTTCCCTCTATTTGCCTTGTGCGACCGGGATGACATGGGAGGCATTTCCTACACCATGCACCCGGACCTGGAAAAAGGTGCGGTCTTTATTTATGACGGGCATGCCGGAGGCGTTGGCCTGGCCCGGCGTGGTTTTGAGTCTCTGAGTAAGTTGTTGCGTCAGACCCTTAGTCTGATCAAATCCTGTAAATGCGAGATTGGATGCCCCAGTTGTATTCATTCTCCCAAGTGTGGATCTGGCAACAAACCCCTGGACAAAGAAGCCGCAGTGAGAATTCTTGAAGTGCTTCTGGGGGAGCGCTCCCTGCCTGTATCAACGGGTTTTGCCGAACACGATATGAAAAACACAGGACATGAAAAAGATTGCCCTAAGTCCTCTGGGCGCCGATTGATGGTTTTTGATCTTGAGACCAAACGTTCAGCGGCTGAGGTGGGAGGCTGGAATAAGGCCCACCTGATGGGGCTGGCTGCCGGAGTCATTTATGACGTTTTAGAAAACCGCTATCTTGTTTTCGAGGAAGACCAGGTGCAGGATCTGGTGGACAGGCTTCTGGGAGCTGATTTGATCATTGGTTTCAACCAGCTTCGTTTCGATTACCAGGTTCTGTCAGCGTACACGACCAGCGATTTACGATCACGTCCTAACTTGGATTTGCTGCAGGAAGTTTATGAGTCGCTTGGCCGGCGGGTCGGGTTAAACCATCTCGGGCAAGCCACTCTGGGGCGGGAAAAGACCGCAGACGGGCTTCAGTCTCTTCAATGGTTTAAGGAAGGACGGTTGGATTTGATTAAAGAATATTGCCAGGCTGACGTGCGCCTGACTTATGATCTTTTCGTGTTCGGTCGCGAAAACGGTTATCTTCTTTTTGATGACAAGGATGGCCGAAGGCTGCGTATTCCTCTTGACTTACGTGTCGAACGATTTATTTTTAAACCTTGAATTCTCATAAAAAGATAAGCCCCTTCTCATTTTAAACAACGGCTGGTTTGTGATGTCCATGTTCTAAATTTGCCTGATCACGAATTCGCCTGAATGGTAAATTTCTTAAGAGGTCTCGCATAAATTAAGCCATCTGGATCATCAGGGAGTTTTTGAAAATGGATACCGAAAAAATTATTAAAACGGGAACCAGAGCGCAGCGTTTAAATATGGAGATTGGCAGCAGATTGATAACCACATTTGGCGGGCAGGATATGGCAGTCAAAGCCATGTTAGTGGGCATGGAGCCTGGACATTGCTTAGTCTTACAACTGCCAGAGATTATGTGCCCCAAAGATTTTCTCTTTGCGGGAAATACGGCCTCAGTCAGATACATTTCCTGGGGTATGGTTTTCGGATTTCAATCCCGGATCATTGGAGATTTCAGTAAAAATGACTTAAATTTGGTTATCCTTGCTTATCCCAGGACCATCAAAACGTATGATTCAAGAAAAGAACCGCGAACTGAAAGCTTTGTGGAGGCCTCTCTTGTTCTGAACGAAGAAATTTTCACCGGCCATTTACTGGACCTTTCTTCCGGCGGGTGCCGGTTCGTTTTTGATAGCTCGCTTAAAAAGCCCGAACCCACTTTGAAAATCGGACAAAAGACAACAATTTCCTTCAAACTCCCGGGCCTGAAAAGCACACAAGTATTCGCATGCCGAACACAAAATTTTCAGTATGATGATAAGACCATTTCATTGGGGCTGCAGTTTGATTTAGAGGCCGGGGCCGCATTTTCTCCTGACGACGTTCTGGAATATCTCGAGAAGCAAAAGAAGAATAGGTAAATAACAATCCGTTTTAGGCGAAAGCTCCCGGCTGTCTTTTTTGCAAATGGATTATTCCACCACCTGCCAGTGATCTGCCAAGTAATCACGAATATCAAAAAAAGTGTCCCATGGTATATAAGGTTTTCCTCTCTCATCAAGATAGTCGAGCAGATTATCGCGGGCAAAGACCAATGAAGCCTTTAAGGCAATATTTAAATCTGTCACGCCGTCACCAATGACCACGGTCTCTTCAGCGTTGTATTGCTCCATGATCTTTACCTTGGAGACCACTTCGGTTTCTCCCTCATATTCGGATCGAACCTTGAAAAATTCATTACTGATGTCCAGGTCTATGGCGTAGACTGCTTGGAAGCGTTTTATAAGAGGCCCCAAAACCGCTTCGATCATTCCCCGCAATCCGCCGGAAACCAGCACACAAGGGACTTTCGGGATTTCTAAAAAATCAAGAAATTCCACCAAACCGGCCCGGATGGGCTTGGAACGGACAAAATCCAGAATTTCGAGATAGCGTTTGGACGGAATAGATTCCAAGAGTCTGCGTACACCATCCTTGAGGGTTACACGGCGGGCATACATTTCGGGAGCGAGCTTCTTAAACATCTCGGGTGTGAAATGCTTGATCATACTGACGAATGTTTCATCAGCGGTGATGGTACCGTCAAAATCACAGAAAACGATGCGCTTTACTGGTTGAATTACAGGCGACTTTATATCTCCTTTCATGTTTTTACTTGTGTAACAGTTAATTGCCGAATCGTCAACATCAGCGATTTCGCAAGTTTCAATAATCATGTGTTCATTTATTTGGAAGGGAATAGTTTCCTATTGCTTGATTCTGTTATGGCAGATGTCAAAAGTATCCCTTTATCGAAAGAATTTTTAATGTCCGGATTAAATTATTAACTCTGCTAAACGTACTGGGATGAATCCCGGGATCTGGCTTACAAACCGGATAGAATGCTTTCATTATGGATTTTTCCTGATGCTGGGTTTTAAACCTGGATTATGCGGCGGACAGGCCGAAAAACCAATTGTACAAGACATAACCATATGATATAATAGCGGTAAATAGATTGAGGCGGTCAATTTGGGATGTCTGTTAG
>CAZVRN010000086.1:0-9845 GCA_964629485.1 uncultured Thermodesulfobacteriota bacterium
CAAAGACCGTACAGGTTGACGAAATGACTATTTCCACGGTTGATTCCAGGGCCAGGCTGTCCATTTTTTCCAGGGGTACATTGAGCGCCCCGGCCATCACCTCCAGGAATCGGCCCGTGCCCGCGGCGCACTTGTCATTCATGGCAAAGTCTATGACGCGGCCGCCCGGTCCCACGCGGATGACTTTTGAATCCTGCCCGCCGATATCAATAATGACCCCCACGTCACTGAAAACATGGAAAGCGCCCCTGGCGTGGCAGGAGATTTCGGTCTTCGTAGCTCCTGCTTCTTCCACGCGGCCGCGGGAATACCCGGTTGAAACCGCCCCAGCTACATCCGCTTCGAGAACGCCGGCTCGTTCAAGCGCCGCCCGGTAGGCCCTGGTGCCTGCCTCGCGGGAATCGCGGCCCGTGGGCAGGATCGTATAGCTGATTATATTTGCCGCTTCGTCAATGAGGACAGCATCCGCGGTCAGCGAGCCCACGTCTATTCCGGCGAAGTACATCACGCTGAGTTCTCCATGGATTCAATAAAGGCTTCCAGCCTGGTTTCCGTTTGGGCATCGGAATAGACCCGGGGATCGCACATGTCGCCTTCAATGACCACGCCCGGCTTACCGGTCAGCCGCGTCACTTCTTCCTGCATCCGATACATGCCTATAGAATAAGGTTTGCAGGAGCGGTCGGAATGCAGGATAAATCCTGTCAGCGAATACTCGTCAATCAAACCGGCCAGATAGTTGATCCGATGGTCGAATCCGGAATTGATATAAACATTCAGATAGGCCTTGGCCAGACCTTCGTAAGGGTTATCCGGATCATAATCATCCCCCAACCCGCCCCAACTGTTGGTGTAAGTGGCCACGACCAGGGCGCACTTTTTTTTCTCAAAAAAACCGGCCAGACGTCTCAGCTTAAACCAGATGGGGAGGTTGTCCCACAGGACGCGATATTTTTCTCCGGGTATTGAACCGATTTTTTTCGCGGCGCGATCCTCGATTTCTTCAAAAAGCGTTTTATAGTACTCGACGCACTGCTGTGTACCGCGAAGAGTGACAATAGGAGCCAGATGGATGAAAGTGTCCTGGCTGTTAAAGGGGGAGGGTTTAGTCTTGCCGAGTTGAAGTATTTTTTTCCAGTAACCGGCCGCTTCCAGGGAAAACCTCAAAACCTCGGCAAACCGGTCGTGGTCAAAAGGACGGCCCAGGAACTGAGCCAGAAATTCTTCCAAATTTTTAAACTGGATGGTGGTGTAATCTATGAGCTCACGCGTCAGCCCGTCATGCATAAAAGGCGTATCCACGATGAAGAGAGGCACGTCGTAGTTGCGGGCAACCACCTCGTACCATTTGATGACCGTTTTACAGATATTGGTTGAGCAGAGCAGCATATCCGGGGCAGGCAGACCCTGAATCGGACCGCCTTTGGTTATATCGGCCCCGAAATCGGCGCGGGCGTAAGAACAGATATCCGATGAAAAACCTTCAGCCTCGGCCGCCTCTATCAGGGCAAGGGATTGATGGGCCGCCCCGCACATGGCTGAATGGTTTTCCGGGTAAACGGGCAGAACATCCATAGCGTAAAGGAATTCAACAGGAGCCCCGCTGGTTATCCAGGCAATTGGTTTTTCCTTGGTTGTCTTAGCCTCGAGATAATACTCAGCCATGAGTTTTCGCATCTTTGAGGCCGCTTGAAATTCGGTCATGCTTCTACCCCTCTATCATTTCGCAAAAGGCGGCCACCCTGGTCTTGAGGGCATCGAAGTTGGTCATGGAAAGTTCCACTTCGAAAAAGCCGGCCGGGATCCCTTCTTCCTGCAAGCGCCTGATCAACTGAGGTCTGTCAAAGGCGTCGGGTTCACAAAATTTTATATACCAGAACAGGACCCCGTCAGCACCGGTTTTTTTAACCTTGTCCATAATATAAACATGACGGTCGTTATCAGGGTTATAAAGGCAGCAGCAGGGCGCCGGGTTAAAGATATAATTGGTTACACCCTGGACGATATCCTCTGTCTCCAGTTGACCCTTAGAAACGGTTCGCCAGCCGTTGGCAAAATCGTCGTCCACGATATCAACGTTCAGGTCATCAAAGGTCTTATGAATCTCAATCGGATCAAAAACCAATCCCGAAAGGAGAAGCTTCGTCCTCTTCCCCCGGGGCTGCGGCAGCGAGTTCAATTTTTCGACCAGATTTTCGAGCATTTCGTTATAGACACTCCGGGGCAGGAAAAATCCGGCTTTAATCGCTACATAAAAGTCGTAATTTTTCATAAGGCCCGGCTTTTCCGCCCGGATACGATAAAGTTCACGCTGGAGCTCCCGGGTCCTGGCGTGCAGGCGGCTTGCTTCAGAGAGGCTCTCCGGCGTGACCCTGGCGCCGGTTATCTCTTCCAGTTCCGAGATTACCTTGGTGATAACGCTTTTTAAATAGGTTCGGCGCGCTTCATCGGTGCGCGTGATCGGTATCGAGAGTTCGATGGTCGGCTTTGAAAAAAGCCGCCGATAAAGTTCTCTGAGGTTTATCAGCGTGTCGCAGATGGAAGTAAAAACATACCCCTTCACCATCTTTGCTCCACCTATTAATTCCAGTTCCAGGACCGACCTGGCCACCGAACAGCAGAAAGACTGCAAATAGGCGTCCGATTTTGCGAGAGGCAGGTTGTTGCCCCATAGTTGAACCGGGTATCCGCCCGCGGCGTCAATTAATTCCATGGGGAAATAGGCCGGCATAACCCCGATAACAGGCCGCCCGACCAGCTCCTGGTTTTTCATTATGGTCTTTGAAACATTGAAGACTGCCTCATAAAACGGTTTGAACATATTTATCAACTCCCTGGTCTATCCTAACCAAGATTCTTTTAATTCAATGCTCATTCAGAGGCCGGCCAAGGCCCAACAATTACAGCGCCGGGACCGGCTAAACAGCGCGGCTGAAAATGGTCGCCCAAAAACAGGATCAAAACCCTGCCGGCGCCTCAGAGGCCGTGTCTGAATCTCAAAATGAAGCCGCCGGTCTGCGGGATTTCTTCAGGCGTTAGCCAGAGTCCCGCCGTCCACGTAAATAGACTGGCCGGTAATGAAACTTGAATCCTCAGAGCACAAGAAGAGCACTGCGCCAACGATTTCCTCAGGCTCGGCCAGTCTTCCCTTTGGAATTCGGGCCGCTATTGATTTTTCCACTTCCGGATTGGCCCAGATCGGCTGGCTGAAAGCTGTTTTGGTTAACCCGGGCCCCACGGCGTTGACATTGATGTTATAAGGCGCCCATTCCACGGCCATGCACTTGGTAAGCATGGACAAGGCGGCCTTGCTGGCGTGATAGACTCCCATGCCGGCGCCCCCGCGCACGGCGCCAACCGTGGTGATATTTATGATTCTGCCGCCGCCCTGCTCCATCATCACTTTGGCCACGGCACGGCTCAGCAAAAAAGCCCCTTTACAGTTCGTGTTGAATATCTTGTCCCACCCGTCTTCCCTTAGCTCCATCATGGGCCTCAAGAAACTTCGGGCCGCGTTATTGACCAGGATGTCTATGCGCTGGTAGGCGTTCCGGGCGGCCTCAACCAGATTCTCGATCTGTTCGTTCACGGTGAGGTCTGTAACCACCGGGGTTGCCTTGCCTCCGTTTTGTTTTATTTCATCTGCGACAGCTTCGAGTTCAGTCTGCGATCTCGAAGCAACGACCACAGAAGCCCCGCACGCGGCAAGACCGAGGCTGATGGCCCGGCCGATTCCCTTACCGCCGCCGGTTACTATTGCAACCTTGTCTTTCAAGTCATAATTTCCGCTCATATTTCATGCTCCTTATTTGAAACCACTTAAAAAATTCGCCCTTTAGCCGGACTTACCGCCACCTTTTGTGATTTCAACAAAACTACTGGTTCGCAATAAGCCTCTGTTTACGTATGTAATTCGTTTCAATCGTTAAATAAATCCCAAAAAAGGATTTTATTTAAGAAATTGATTAAACCAAAAAAATCAAAGAGCCTCCAAGTCTAAGAAGTGAAAAGAATAAAGTCAATACCGGATGACCCAGGACAAGAAGCCAGCCTTTCGTGCCGGGGAGTATCCAAGACTCCAAGAGTGCTCGCGGCGAAGTTTTTCGATAAAATTCCTTTTTATTTGCCTGTTGTAAATATGCGCGCCATTTACCGCATTGTAAATATTGCCTCCATATAAAGCGGCCTCCATCAGTCCAAGCAGGGTAAATACGGCCCAGCTTTCCTTCTCAAAAGCCTCAACCGTGCCCCACAAAAATGCTGTATTGAGTCCAAAGGCCAGAGCCCCATCCACGGGCCGATGCGTGTAAATCTGTCCCGCGCCCGGAAGCACGGCTGAAAGGATGCCCGCCCTGGCCGGTGAAACATATGGCAGTTCCCGCCCTTTGAGAACTTGTTTGGAAAGGATCGTGGCTGAATCACCTGAAAGGGGGCCGGGCGTGACGGTTGAAAAAGCCTCTGCTGATTCAAGCCATCGCCCCTGTCCAAGCAGAAGCCAGCCAAGCCTGAGACGGGCCTTGTTCTTTATATCGGCCGCTTTTTCGGCTGTCGGCGGTGGATCTTCAATAATGCGCCGGTAATAGCTTACGGCCTCAGCCTCAGTCCCGAGGATTTCAATGCACCGGCCAAGTTCCCAGACCGCCTCGGCAGCCAGGTCAGGACGCTTCTCCTGCCTCACGACCCTGCTAAATGCGGCCTTGGCCTCATGAAATTGTTTCAGTTGAAAATAGGACCTGCCTAAAAGCAGGTATGCTTCAACCCGGCGAGGATCATGGGGCCTTAAAAAGAGAAAACGCCTCGCTTCAGTAATAGCCCGGTAATAGTCCTCTTCCTGAAACAAGCTTCGGGCGAAGTCCAGATACGGGTCAGGCTGCGCCGCTCTCGAACTCACGGCGTTTATAACCAAGGCAAAAAAGAAAATTAAAACAAATAGAATACGGTATTTATTCATGGGCGGTTTTCCATTAACCGATTTAACCAGTAATCATTGGCTTCAAGAGGATCATAATGCAGCTTTTTGCCTCGGAATCGGACAAAGGGGGGCGTGCCCGCGGTGGTGACTTCACGAAAAAGGCGGTCCACGAAGATAAAGGTCCCCAAAAGAATTCCATGTTTGTTTACGGCTTCGATTGTATACTTTGAACAGTGGGGATAGGAAGGGCAGCTTGAGTGTTTAAAAGTTCTCAAATGGTCCTGGTAAAAGCGTATCAGCTTCACGGCAAAACCCTGGTCAGCGGCCTGCGGAGTTTTAGTCCGCAAAGAAAGCGGCAGCGGTATGGAGGCGTCCGCCTCGTGGAAATATGTTTTTTGCCTGAGCGCTTCATTCGACTTCCTTATGATCTTCCTGGCATCTTCAGCACGCGAATCTTCAGGATAATAAAAGAGAAACCGCTTGGCTTCGCTGGCGGCGCGGTAAAAATCCTGCTCCTCGTACAATCTCTGCGCAAAAGAGAGGGCCTGACGGGCTTCCGGCGGGACGGGGCCGTCTGTTGCACCTGCCGAAGACACTCCAGACATTAAAACAAGAAAAGTCAGGAAGATTAAGCCGGAAAACTGACTTTTCATCTAGAATTACGCCCCCTTTTTCCCAATATCTGTCTGAACGTTAATATATCGGTCTTGAAGGTGGTATAAAAACAAAAAATTTCATCAAGCCTGCTGAACTTCCCGGTTTAAACCCGGCCTGAGAATATCAGATACCAGCCGGGGTTGTGAAGGAAAAATATACTTCAACCGAGGTCTCCGGTCTTTAAAAGGACAGCAATCTTTGAACACGAAAGCTAGATTGGGAGCGCTGTTTATTGAGTTCAGGGCCACATTTGACTTGACAAAAAAGGGAAAGGGTTTTAAATAACTTACGTTACAGCTTGGCGATTATACGGGCCGTTAACTCAGTTGGCAGAGTATCTGCCTTTTAAGCAGAGAGCCGCTGGTTCGAATCCAGCACGGCCCACCAAATATGCGTCCCCATCGTCTAGCCAGGTCCAGGATACCGGCCTTTCACGCCGGCGACAGGGGTTCAAATCCCCTTGGGGACGCCACAATATATTGTAAAATCAGTAAGTTATATTATAGAGCGACTTACTGATTTTTTATTGTTGTTTTCCTGATGGTAGATCAGCCCTGTGGCTTCCGGTTCTTAAGAAGTTTCTTCTGTAATTTTTAAATGTTAAACCGGATGTAAAGCACATCGCGGTCTTGAACGACGTAGTCTTTCCCGACGAGTTTCATGAGGCCAGCCTTTTTGACGGCCGCCTCGGAGCCTCGGCCGAACAAATCATCAGATCGCAGAACCTCGGCCCGGATAAATCCCCTGGCCATGTCGCTGTGCACCGCGCCGGCGGCTTCCAGGGCCGAGGCGCCCCGCTTGATGGTCCAGGCCCGGACCTCGTTCTGATTCGCCGTGTAGAAGGTGATCATGTCAAGGGATTGAAAGCTGGCCGTTATCAGCCTGTCCAAAGCGGTCCCCTCGATGCCCAGCTCCTTTGCGAACTCGCGGCGCTCATCTTCTTCAAGCTCAGCCAACTCGGCCTCAATACGCGCTCGAATAACCACCGGGACGCCTGCTCCCTTTAATGGCGGCGGGTCGGGATCTTCATCTTCATTGTTCACTACCAGCACCAGAGGCTTGGCGGAGAGCAACCCGAATCCCCTAAGCTTGACGTGACCGGCCAATTCAGGCTTATCCCTTAAGGGACGCTCATGGGAAAGCAGGTCCCTGGCTGCTTGAAGCAGGTCCGTTTCCTCGGGGTCCTCCTTGCGACCCCGCTTTCTTTCCTGAACGATGCGTTCCAACCGGTTTTCCACGGTCATAAGATCATTTAAGATCAGTTCATCCATAAAGATTCGATGATCAGTCCCGGGCTGAGGCATGCCCATACCCCCATCGAAGTTGCGAATGACCTCCACCAGCCCGTCGGCCTGCCCGAGTTCGGCTGGAAGCCGGGTAGACGGATCGTCAGGTTTAGCCAGCGGCTGGGCCGGGTCCAGATAGGTAATGACTGCGTATGTTATTTTTTTCGGCTTGTAAATAGCCCCCAGACGCTCGACCCGCTCGTCTGGCACAGGCAGGATGGCCAGACTGCTTTCCTCGCGGCGAGCGGTCTGGCGGCGACTGCCAAGGGCTGTAAAAATAGTGGATTTGCCAGATCTTTTTAAACCTGCAAGCGCCAGTTTCATCGGTCGTCTCCCTTGATTTTATGACTCAATTTTTATTCTACGCTTAATTTAGTGTTCCGGTCAAATCTAAAGAAAGCCGTTATCAGCCCGGGGGCCAATATCGTCTTGACGGGCACTATTTCTTTCCGGTATTATCGCTCTGCTTTACTGGTTCTAAAAAAACAATATACCCAATACTCAGTGTCAAAAAAAGCTCGCAAATCAAAAAGCCCCATCTACTCAGCCGGGGGTATTAAGAGATGATGACCGATGAAACATGATTCCCTAATTTTTGATCTTGACGGAACGCTCTGGGATTCGACTGAAAAGTGCGCCAGGGCCTATAATCTCGGCCTTGAACGGATGGGCCTCCCGGTTCTTCGGAAGGTAACCGCCTCTGACATAGCATCCGTAACCGGACTGCCTTTTGACCAATGCGTTTCCACGCTTTTTCCGGAAATTTCGCAAAACGATTTTGAAAGACTGATTCACCAGATCAGCGCTGCAAAAAGGGAAATTATTCTGGTCGAGGGCGGCCGCATCTACCCGGGCGTTAAGGAGGGCTTAAAGAGGCTAAGCCGGTATTTTCAGTTATTCCTGGTGAGCAACTGCCAGCGGTGGTACATGGATTTCTTTTTATCCTGGTCCGGCTTTAAGTCTCTTTTTATGGATCAAGAATCACACGGGAATACCGGGAAGACCAAAGCGGAGAATATCGCGGCCATAATAAGCAGAAACCGTCTCTCTTCACCGGTTTACATCGGCGACACGGCAAGCGACCACGCGTCGGCCATGGCGGCGGGAATCAGATTCATTCACCTGAACCATGGTTTTGGAGATCCTGTGGATGGCGTTTTAAGCCTTGACAACTTCGATAAACTGGTGGATTATCTGCTTTCATGAATTTTAGTACCTGAGTTGGGGCGGTTTTCAAATGTGCTCACCGCGTTTTTTATAGAGGTCAAATTATTTAAATTGTTAGCCCAGTTAAAATTATCTTTTTTTCATTTTTAATTCCAAAAAAACAGGAGTGAATTAATGCGTCAAGCAAAAATTCTGGGGGTAGGTATGCATCTGCCCGAGAAAATTGTCACGAACGCTGAACTGGAGGCGATGGAAGAACTGGACACCACGGATGAATGGATTCAGCAGCGTACCGGAATTGAGTCCCGCCGTTATGCGGCCGTGGGGGAATCAGGCGTTGACCTTGCCCTGCCCGCCGCAAGAGAGGCCATTGAGAACGCGGGCCTTACTCCCGACGACATAGATTTCATAATTTTCGCCACGCTCAGCCCTGATTATTTTTTCCCTGGAAACGGCTGTTTTCTCCAGGACAGGCTTTTTGGGGACCGCCCGGTCGGCGCCCTCGATGTTCGCACGCAATGTTCGGGGTTCATCTACAGTTTAACCACGGCGGACTGCATGATCAAAAGCGGGCTGTACGATCACATTCTCATAGTCGGAGCGGAAGTTCATTCCACGGGTCTGGATTTCACGCGCCGGGGCCGAGATGTAACCGTCATATTCGGCGACGGGGCCGGAGCTGTTGTCATGGGGCCCTCAGGGGAAGATCATACCGGCGTACTTGCCTCGGCCCTGTATTCGGAAGGAAAATACGCCAAGGAACTCTGGACTGAATACCCGGCCAGTTGCGCTTCTCCCAGGCTCACCCATGAAGCCCTTGACCAGGGCCGCCATTATCCCAAAATGAACGGCCGCATGGTCTTCAAGCATGCCATCATCCGCTTGACCGAAGTAACTCATGAAGTTTTACAAAAGACCGGGTACACGGTCGATGACATTGATGTCGTTCTCCCGCATCAGGCCAATCTGCGCATCAATCAAATGGCCGCGCTTCAACTGGGGATACCCGAAGAAAAATTTGTAAATACGATCAGCTGGACCGGAAACACCACTGCGGCCACCATTCCCATCTGCATGTATGACGCCTTGAAAACAGGCCGACTTAAGGAGAACGATCTCGTACTTCTGATGGCCTTTGGGGCGGGCTTTACGTGGGCCGCATCACTCATGCGGTGGTAATCGGCCCGGAATTTGTATGACGACCTCTTAAGAACGTCACCCTTTAGCCAAACTCATTGTCAGCCTTCCGCTACCTCAACAAAATTACTCGTTCTTAAGAGGCCTTATACCTGGATTTATAATATTTTTTTGCGCCCGCCGGTTGCCGAACTGAGCACGGCCAGGGGCGTGAGCAGCACCACGATCAGCCCGATAGTGAAAACGTTCAAATTGAAGGTCAGTAAAACATTACTGGTACCGTCTATCTGGGAGATAAAATCTATATACATCCTGGTGAGAGGGACAAGCTGGTCCCGTGCGACACGATCCAAGGTGTCGTTTTTGTCAAAAAGCCATGATGGTCCGCTTATGTAACTGATAACGCGATAACCGGCCTGTTCCCATTTTCCGGCATCCGTGGGCACCCCGAGAGGCGTGCCGGTCGGGAAGAGAAGGCTGCGGTAGATGTTATACCGGGCCAGGGCTTTGGCGAAAAGGCTGACCGTAACCGGGCTCTCGGTTATGAATATACCCCGCGGCTCAACAAGACCGGTTGGGGGCGCGGGCGGATTATAATCATCGGCGACGTGTTCAATGGCGATATCGTAAAGCATTTCGGCCATGATATCGTTGCGGTGCTTCTTCATAAAGGCCTCATTGCTCGC
>CAZVRN010000087.1:0-9801 GCA_964629485.1 uncultured Thermodesulfobacteriota bacterium
AAAACGGTAAAGGTATCTACGCCATGAAACCCCTGGCCGGCGGCCACCTGCGCGCATCGCCTGAAAAGGCTTTTAATTTTCTCCGGGACCTGGAAGTGGTGGACTCCATCTGCACCGGCATGAAATCACCGGCGGAAGTTGAAATGAACGTCAGCATTTTTGAGGGCCGCGAGGTTTCCGAGGCGATCCTGGCCCAGGTGGAGACCGTGCCCCGCACTCTTAAAATTTACAGCAGGTGCATTGGCTGCGGTTCCTGTGTCGAGGCCTGCGACCAGGGCGCTCTTTCTCTTGATTATACGCAGGCTGATGAGTCGGTGGGCAAGAAAGCCCAGTCGGTCGTGGACGTGAGCAAGTGTATTGTCTGCGGCTACTGCGCCGAGGTTTGTCCTGAATTCGTGATCCGGGTTGTTTGAGGGAGGCCCGGGTTGAAGAATGAAATATGTTTCCGTGTTAGTAGCGCTGAGACGGCCGTTGAGGAGATTTGAGGACCATGGAACAGGTTTTGTCGGGTTTTAAAATTTTAGATTTCGGCCATTATATAACCGGCCCTTATGCGGCCATGCTTTTAGCCGAACAGGGCGCCGAGGTGATCAAGGTTGAGCGCCCGGGGGGAGATCCTTTCCGCGGGCAAGACGCCTTCATGGTCTTTAACCGCAGTAAGAAGGGGATCACTCTCGATTTGAAGCGGGAGGAAGGCCGGCGCATTGCCCATGAACTGATCAAACAGGCTGATGTGGTGATCGCGAATTACCGCCCCGGGGTGACCGAAAGACTGGGTATCGGTTACGACAAGGTCCGGGAACTGAACCCGAAGACGGTTTACTGCTCCATTACCGGATTTGGCGAGACAGGACCGTACAGGGATCGTCCGGGCTGGGACCCTGTTGTGGCTTCCACGGTGGGGATCTATGTTGAACAGGGCGGCGGAGTGGATAATCCGCCCACATACCTTGTCCTGCCTCTGCCGAGCTACTACACCGCCTTTATGACGGCCTTCAGTATCACGAACGCCCTGTTCGCCCGGGAAATGACCGGCCAGGGGCAGAAAGTGGATATCTCCATGTTCAGAACGATGATCGCCGCGGCCGGGAATATGCTCGTGGACTTTGAAGAAAAGATAAGAATCCCGTATTCGGACCCCCAGGGCCTGATCCCCTTATACAAGCTTTACCAGGGAAGCGACGGCAAATGGTTTTTCCTGGCCTGCGGCAACCTGACCTTTTTCACCAAGCTCGCCCTGGCCCTGGGACATGAGGAATGGCTGACTGACGACCGGTTTGAAGGCGCGCCTTTTTTGATTCTCCCTCCCGTTAACTACGAGCTTATAGAGATGTTCAAGGAAATTTTCGCCACCAAAACGCGAGATGAATGGCTCGAATTCCTCAGGGCCGAGGACATCCCCTGCGCCCCGGCCCAGCCCGTGGAAAAATTCCTGGATGACCCGCAGGTCCTGGTCAATGAAATGGTCGCGGAGGTGGAGGAACCCGGCCTGGGTACTGTTCGTGAAATGGGAGTTCCGGTAAAGTTTGACCGCACGCCGGGCCGCGTGCAGAGCCGTTCTCCGAAGCTCGGCGAACACACCGAGGGCGTCCTGGCCGAATTGCTCGGCTATTCGGCGGGGGAGATAGCTGATTTGAAAAAGCAAAAGATCATCTGAATTATCGAGGAGTATGAAGATGCACCCCCTGGACGGTATACGGGTAACTGACCTTACGACCATGATTAACGGCCCTTACTGCGGCGTGCTGCTGGCTGATATGGGCGCGGACGTGGTCAAGATAGAACCGCCTGACGGCGATCCCTGGCGCAGCATTGCCGGCGGTTTTATTGCCTGCAACCGGGGGAAAAGGTCTTTATGCCTTAACCTGAAAAAAGAGGAAGCCAAAGAAATAGCTTACGCTTTAATCGCCCGGTCGGACGTAATCGTGGAAAACGCCCGCTGGGGTGTCTGGCACAGGCTGGGGCTGGATTATGAATCGGTGGTGAAAATCAAGCCGGATATTATCTACCTGTCCGCCTTGGGGCATGGTTCCAGGGGGCCGTACAGCGCCTGGCCGGGGTACGACCCCCTGCTCCAGGCCCGCAGCGGCCAGATGGTCGAGCAGGGAGGCCTTGGCAAGCCCCCGGTCTATCATCAAATCGCCATAAACGATATGGCCACCCCGATGATAGGCGCGTATGGAGTGGTCCTGGCCCTTCTGGCTCGCGCCAGAACAGGCAAGGGGCAGAGGGTCGAGACGTCGCTCACCAACGCCTCGATCGCGTTGCAGGCGGGTTCGTTTTTAGATTTCGCCGGGATTAAGCGGCAGTACCCGGGTGATGAAAGACTTCAGGGTTTGAGCGCAACGCACCGTCATTACCAGACCGGAGACGGCCGTTACATCTTCGTGCTTTGCCCTTATGAAAAGCACTGGCAAAGCCTGTGTAAGGTGATGGGTCTGGAAAATCTGCTTTCTGATCCAAGATTTAAAACGCCGACCGGAAGGACGGAAAACGACGGAAACCTCGCGGAGATACTCGGGAAATCATTTAGAACCAAATCTTCCGACGAGTGGATCGCCGCTCTTAGCCGGGAAGATGTGCCCGTGGCCTTGGGGCAGACGGCCGAGGAGCTGTTATATGACCGGCACTGCGAGGAAAACAATATTTTTGACGAAAGAGAGTACCCGCTTTTAGGCAAGGTGCGTCAACCCGGCCTTGCATATCTTTTCTCCGGCATGTCCGCGGTTATCCAGCGGAGAGCTCCCATGCTGGGCGAGCACACCGGGGAGGTGCTTTTGGAACTCGGATACACTGAAGAGCGGATTGCCGAACTCAGAGAAAAGAAGATCGTTTTCGTAAACGAAGAGCAGTCTGAATGAAGCGGGCCGCACGCATCCGGCCCGGGCATGTTTCTATGCTTGATTTTTTTAACCGTTTTAATATATAAACTAGGATAAAGATATATTTTCCCGAATTGGTTGCCTTTTTTCTTTCGAGTGATTTCAAAATTTGCCATACTGTTTCCAGGAAGGGCGGTCGGTATTAATATGAGCCTTTGGGGGAACCGGTAAATTTTTTGAAAGCGCGTCAGGAGAAAATTTAACCCCGGGAATAATTTTTCGCGGGCTTGAATTTCAGCCTGATCATGAGTTCAGCCAAAGAATGAAATTTTTAAGAGGTCTCAAGATACAGCAAACCGAACCACAAACAGGCATGGAGGTGTAATGATGAGTTACTGGTTTTTAGACCCGATGCTGAAAGCTCTCTTCCCCTTGGCTCTCTCGACCACTGTCAAGGGCCTTTCCACAACCTTCAGTACCCCGACGTTGGTTATGGGCTCCAATGTTTTTCCGGAAGGTCCGGTGCTTGGGGCGTCAGTGGTGGACATGTGGGGCGCAAGATGCGAAAACAAAAAGGCTTTTATCGTGACGGACGAGGCTGCGGAAAGGTTTGCCAAACGGGTGGCCAAGACGCTTGAGGGTGGCGGTTTTAGCACGGAAATCTGGAATAAAGCCCTGCCCGAGGCGCCGATGAGCAACGTCAAGGAAGGCGGCGTAGCCATGGCCTCGTTTGAGCCGGATTTGATCGTGGCCGTGGGCGGAGGTTCGGTCATGGACGGGGCCAAAGCAGCCTGGATTCATTATGAACGTCCCGACATAGAGTACCTGGGGTCCCTCTCCCCCTTGGAATCCCTGGGCTTGAGGAAAAAGGCTATTTTTGCCGCTGTGCCCACTACCAGCGGTACGGGCTCGGAATGCACGGCTGTGGCCGTGGTGACCGACGAGGAAGCTCACCGGAAAATACCTCTGGCCATTGCCGATCTTTTGCCTGACTATGCGGTTCTGGATCCTGCTTTCACCGTGACCATGCCGCCTAAGCTGACCGTGGGCACAGGCCTGGACGCCCTCTCTCACGCCGTGGACACCGTGGCTATCGTTTCCAGCAATGAAATAACCGACGCCCTGGCCCTGGCCGCTATCGAGATGGTTTTCAAGTACTTACCGCGAGTTTATGTAGAGGGCCACGACCGGGAAGCCCGTTTAAGGATGCTCATGGCCGCCAGCACGGCCGGCATGGCCTTCGGAGCGAACTCCACGGCCCTGACTCACAGCTTCGGACACTCCCTGGGCGCCCTCTTTAAAATTCATCACGGCCTGGCGTGTGGTATTTTCATTCCGTACAATTTCCAGTTTTATGCCAAGACTTCAGACAAATTTTTAAATATCGCCCGTGCTCTTCGGGTGGAAGGTGAAACCAAAGAGGAAACCCTGAATAACCTGGTCAATAAAATGCGATCCTTCTTCAAGGAATTGGATGTCCCGCTCAACCTCAAGGACCTGGGGATTCCAAAGGATGAATTTGAGGAAAAGATGGATCAGTTGGTGACTTATGCCCATGAGGACATAAGCACTTTTTTCAGCCCCCGCCCGATAACCAGGGCCCAGTGTGAACAGACATTTAGATACGCTTATGAAGGCAAGGACATAGATTTCTAAGGGAGGGAATAATCATGTACGCATATCACGGCCGATTTCTTAAGGTGGATTTAAGGACCAGGACGACAGAGGACATGCCCCTTTCCGAGGAGGAGTTAAAAAAATATATTGGCGGGGCCACTCTGGCGGCAGGGTTGATTTATGAGCACGTCAAGGAGGGAATGGACCCATTAGGTCCGGAAAATCCGCTGGTTTTTTCCACCGGGCCTTTCACCGGCTCTTCCGTTCCCATGGTCAGCCGATACGCGATCTGCGCTATATCTCCTGTTACCGGGCTGTGGGGAGAAGCGACCAGCGGAGGGGTTTTCCCTTTCCGGCTCAAAGGTTCCGGATACGACGGCTATTTTATCACCGGGCGGGCGGACGGCCCGGTTTACCTCTACGTAAGTAACGGCAAGGCCGAAATAAAAGACGCCTCTCATATATGGGGCAAGGACTCTTATGAAACCCAGGAGATCATTAAAAGCGAGCTGGGTGAAGACTCTGTCAGCGTGGCCTGCATTGGTTCAGCCGGGGAAAGAGGGTTTAAATACGCGGCTGTTATGAACGATGAGGGCCGGGCCGCCGGCCGATGCGGCATGGGCGCGGTTATGGGGTCCAAAAACCTCAAGGCCGTGGCCGCCGCCGGCAGAATGCGGCCTAAATACGCTGACCCCGGGAAGGTGAGCCAGCTTTCTCAGGAAGCGGTAACCGCCATCAGAGGCAACTTTATGTCCGTGGCTTATCGCGAGTATGGGACCATGCTTTACATGGACATGGCCATGACCCTGGGTGACGCCCCGGCCAAGTATTACACCCAGAGCGTCTTTGAGGCGGAAAAGGTGACCGGCCAGGCCCTGCGCCAGGCTTATACGATCGATAACTACGCCTGCCGGGGCTGCCCTATCGGCTGCGGCCGTGTGGTGAAAAATTTCAAACCAGACCTGAAAACGGTTGACGGACCGGAATATGAAACCGTGGGCGCCTTCGGTCCTTTGTGCATGAACCATGACCTTGAGACCATTATTCAGGCCAACCACCTCTGTAACCTTCATGGCCTGGATACCATTTCAACCGGGGTCTCCATCGCCTATGCCATGTACTTATACGAACTGGGGGTCATAACCAAGGAATACGCCGGTCTCGAAATTAAGTGGGGTGACGGCCAGGCCATCCTGAAACTCCTGGAAATGGTCATCAAGCAGCAGGGCCTGGGCAAGATCATTTCCCAAGGCACCCTGGCCATGGCCAGGGAATTCGGCCGCGATGAAAGCGAAGCAGCCCAGGTGAAAGGGCTGGAAATACCGATGCATGACGGCCGCGCCTTTCACGGGCTGGCTGTTTCATATGCCACCGGCCCCAGGGGCGCCTGTCACCTGAAGGGAGACTACTATAACGTGGAACTGGGCGGGCCGGTTATGGAACTGGGCATCTTGCCCGGCGACCGGATAGATTCAACCGGAAAAGCGGAACCCGCGGCCAAATTCCAGAGCTACAAAGACCTGTTCGACGCCCTAACGTTGTGCAAGTTTTCCAGCATCTCAGCCACACAGATCAGCCAGATCCTCAGCGCTTTAACCGGCTGGGAGGTGAAACCGGAAGACCTGCTCACCGCAGGCGACAGGTCCATCAACCTCAAACGGGCCATCAGCAATAAACTCGGCTTGACCAGGGAAGGCGACAAACTGCCTAAGATCGTGCTTAAGGCTTATCCTGACGGTAATATCCCCGGCCAGGTCCCTGACATGGATACCCTGCTCAAGGACTATTACGCATACCGGCAGTGGGATTGGGAGACAGGGAAACCCTCCAGGGAGAAGTTAATCGAACTGGGCCTGGATCATGTCGCCGAGGAGTTGTATGCGTAATGAACGTCAGCGCATTATTTCATGGAATACTGGCGGATTTCGTGGGTGTCAAGAGCGCTGCTTTTGATCTTGCCCCCGGATCCACATACGGCGATCTCCTGGCCGAGATAGGAAGGCGTTACGGCCCGAACATGCCGGATCAATTGTGGGACCACGAAAATAATGCCTTTAACGCCCCGGTTTTGGCCAAGGGGGCTGAGCAGGACATTGCCTCGCCGGAAGTTCCACTCCGAGACGGAGAAGAAATTAAATTTTTTCTCATGATAGCTGGAGGTTGATGCGCCCGTTTTCATGAACCAAACAAGCAAGGCAGCCAGCGGTTTTTTGCCTTTGGCTGCCTTATTTATTCGCGCCGGGGAGAAAATTTAACCCGGAGGAATGTTGCCTGTTTATGAAGCTGCCGAGAGGTTGAAATTTTTAAGCGGCCATAAGTCGTTATACTAATCACTTTTTACGACCAAAACGGCCATGCCCTGAAGCGCCCTGACCAGTTTAACGCTTACGTCTCCAAGGACGAATTCTTCGGCCTTGGACATCCTCTTTCGGCCTATAACGACCATATCGTATTTTTTCTTTTTACACTCTTCGATAATCCCGTCCGCTACCGTGGGATAGTTGTTCGTATCCATTTTTATCTCTATATTCTCAGGATGGAAACCGTTTTCAATCAACGTGTTCTTAACTTTCTCCAGCATGGACATAAACCTGGAAGGCAGTTCCCTGGTGAACTTTTTACCCATAAGTTCCTCGCTGGCCGTCGGTTTTCTGAAAATATGCAGCAAGGTGACCGCCCAGTCTTCCGGGCAGAAGGCCAGGCGGGTAATGAAATCCACCACCGCCCGGGAACTCATGGAGTCATTCAGCGATATGAGGATGGAATTCGGCAAAACTCACCTCCCTTAATGCTGAAACAAATAAAGGCACCTGTTTAAATCCTCGATGATCTCTTCCGTATACTCATAGTATACATCCGCCCCCCTTGAAAAATGCATCAGGACATCATTAAGCGGTGTGGGAATTTCAGGGTAGAGTTTTTTTAAATTGATAAACCTCCATTTGTAGATTATGGAAAAATCTCCCGGTTCGAGGCGGTCTATGATATTACGGTAAGTCTCTGGATCTTTCCTGATCATGTGAACCGTGTGAAAACCCTTGCCAATCGCATTAATCAAAATATTGCCCAGACCAAATGTGTCCAGACCAAAAGGGTTTTCAGGAGCTTCGTAGTCATAATCGAAATCAATCCAGACATAGTTGCCTGTGTTTCGGTCTACAATGATGTGGTCATTTCTGATGTCTCCGTGCTTGTATCCATGGATATGAAGAAAACGTATCGCCTCAAACGCCCTGATCAGCATTTTCAGGATATCAGGCAAAATAGCGGTTAAATAGGTTGCGTAGGGGACTTTGAAAGAATCAATATAAACCAGGAAGTTAGGCCCGGAAACGATATCCAGCACACGGATGATATTTCCTTTTTCATCCGTGTGCCCTGATCCTTGCATGAAATAGGGATGATCCTTGACAAGCGCCAGAATTTCAGCTTCCTTTCTGGGGCTTCTAAAGCATCTTATCCTGACGTTGCTGAAATAAGTCTCGAAGGCCTCAAAGAAAGAGAGCTTAATAATCTTTTTTTCCCCGGTCTCTAAATCCATCACTTTCTTAACCCAAAATTTCGGATCCTCCCTGCCAAACCGGTATTCGCGTTCGTGACCCGTAACCTTATATCGCTTGTCGGCGATTTGAATAATATCGCCGTAATCTATGGAAAAAATATCCGTTGTGTCAGTAACGACTCGTCCTTCCACGAGTTAAAGTCCTTTCAGCATACGCAAAGGCAGGCTTTCGAGAGCAAGAGTTACCTGGCCGAGAAAGTTCTTCAGTCCGTTATTCTCGATAACCAGTCCCAAAAGTTCCGTGAGCACGCATAAGGAATCAAGATCCTCTTCATGGAGTATCCAGGTTTCATTGTGATAAAGGCGAAGGATGCCTATGATGTCCGTCCGGCATTTAATGGGGATAGAGAGCATGGAAACGATCCCTTCCTTCCGGGCGTCCTCCGGATACTGCACGTTCGGGTCTTTCATCATGTCTTCGATGAAGACGGGTTCACCTTTGGAAAGAGCACTGTCTTGTTCATTAAAGAATATCGGCCCTTTACGAAGATATTCCTCGCTGATGCCATAGCTGGCCACATGAAATAATTGTTTTTCCCGTTCATCCAGGAGCAGGATACTGCACCCCTTGGCCTGAAATCTCCGGCTCGTGCCTTCAGCCAGATGCGTTATCAGGGTGTTGAGATCTTCATAGGTCGCTATGGCATGGCTGATCGCTTTGAAATGCCTGAGATAAAATTTTCTTTCAGCCTTTTTTTTCATAATGCTCTCTCCTTGTTACGCGTTTCTATTCACCCCGGGCGGCTATCTCAGGAGAAAAAAAGACAGGACAAGATTTCTTAAGAACCAGTGATTCTGCTGAAATAACTGAAGGCGAAAAATTAATCCACAGGAATATTAATAATATTTCGAGGACTTAAGTTTAAATCTGACCATACATTCAGCTTGAAGACGAAGTTCCGAAGAGGGCGCTAAGTATTCTTATCTGCTTTGCCTGAGATAATAAATCCCTTCTAATCCTCGTCAGGCCGACTGCTGAAATTGAAATATTGATTTTTCTATGACTTATTTAAAGATTATCACGAAAAAGTATTTTATACAAGTTCAGACTAAAGAAAGTGTTACCCATGCTTTAAAACTACATAGGCAGAAAGAGTTTTCAAATTGACAACAATGAATCAGGCTGTTAATTATTGGGTAGTGTGCGTTATGACAAATACTGCTATGGGCTGAGCGTATTGCTTAAATTATTTTCAGTCCTTCAAGCCTAATCTCCCATGTGAGGAATAGTAAGGTCCCCGGGAACCCGTAGTTATTATATCAATAATCATCTTTGGGGATCCTTAATCTAAATCTAAAAAGGAAAGTCAATAATGGAAATCACTCTTGGGTCTGTACTGAGCATGAATGCTGAAAAGTATTCGGCGCATGAAGCCGTAATTTTCGATGACGCGCGAGCCACATATTCTCAGCTCAATGATCGGGTGAACCAGCGGGCCAACGCCTTGCTGAGCCTGGGTGTGAAAAGAGGCGACCATGTGGCGACTCTATCGTCTAACTGCCTGGAACTCGTGGAAACAATTTATGCCGTCTGGCGGATAGGAGCCGTGCTTGTGCCTTTGAATATTCGGCTATCTCCGAGTGAGCTTGTTTACATTATCGACCATTCGGACGTTTCTGCGGTTTTGTTTCTGGACGCATTTGGGGAAGCGATAACCCAGATTAAGCCTGAGCTGAGAAAGGTTAAAAACTTTTTTTCGTTCGGGAAGAATTCGGTTGAGGGTTTTACGGATTTTGAGGCGGAGGCGGTGAGGCAAACCACGGAAGAACCTTCAGGGGAGATCAAGGAAGAGGAGATCG
>CAZVRN010000088.1:0-9784 GCA_964629485.1 uncultured Thermodesulfobacteriota bacterium
GAGGTTTTTCAACCTATTTCACCTTCCAAATACATTCAATCGCGGATCTTGGGGAGAAACCTCTTAAGAACTTCGTCCTTTAGCAGAATTTATTTCCCGCGATTTCAACAAAATCACTGATTTTGCAGAAGTTATCTAATCGCGAACGTCAAGCTCTCCATGAAAAAATTGGACCCTGTCGGTTTCAAGGTTATCTCCGAAGTCGACACCTGGCCGCTTCACCATAAGGTCAGAAGGGTCGGTCTCTCTATGTCTTAATTAACAGGTCCGGCGTCCGGCTTGAAAAATCGGGCCGAGGTAGTCCCTTTTTGTTAATAAAACTTGCCTTCCAGAGTCCCTTTTTGTTAATAAAATGGTCCTTATATTTTTTATCTAACAATATCAAGGAGTTGAAATAAATTATTCGTCAAGACAAAGGGAATTTTTCAGATAATATTCTCTTTTTTCTATAACTCTTTGATTTTTATATATTTTTTTATTTTTTGCGTGCCCAACGTTCATTTAACAGCCTGATTCATTTAACTAGCTAAAAATATTAGTAATTTTTGTATTCAGGCCTTTAAAATCTCTTTTCATAAAGCAGAAATACCTTACAGTATGTTATCTTTTGGTTGAGAAAATAAAAAAACGGGCCTATTTCCGCGCATGGGTAAAAGCCCTATTTTAATCAAAAAACAATAATAATTTAACATAATTACATGTTTAAAAGTTGTAAAGACCCGGCTTGTAATTGTTCTGGCACAGTCATTGCTTGTTATCAGGGAAAAGAAAATTTGAAAAAAGAAGGAGGTGAAAAGAACTAAAAACAGGTTTAGGAAGCAGGCTGTTACTTTCAAACAAATCTTCTTTCAATAATAAAATACCTAAGGAGGAAAAGAATGCTAAGCAAGATGCGTAAAAATCAAAAGGGTTTTACACTGATTGAATTGATGATTGTCGTGGCTATTATTGGTATCCTGGCGGCTATCGCTATCCCGCAGTTTGCGAGCTATCGTCAGAGAGCTCAGGATTCCGCGGCCAAATCAGCGTTGAAGAACCTGGCCACGGCCCAGGAAAACTACTATGCTCAAAACAATACTTATGCCGCCAACCGCGCTAACCTGGTCGGTTGGACTGTTGAAAGCACCATTACCTTGGCTATTTCAAATGCCAGCACCACAACCTGGTCGGCCCATGCCAGCCACAACAGTTCGGACAACACCTTTGTTTATGACGCCTCTGCCGGTGGGTTGCAATAATGGTTTGAGGGCGTGACACTATGCTGAGACGGCCCCGCATCTCTGGGGCCGTTTCTTTTGGCCGCCACCCTCAAGCCCCGGGGCCCGGGGAATAATGGGTGTCCGCCTGTTAAAAAAAACATTCATCAAGATTTTATCTGTACTTATGCCTCCATCCCGATCACATGCTTACTTTCCCAGGCCTGAAATAATATGCCTGGCCTTTCTCGTTCTTTACTTTTTGACGGCGGCGCCGTCACTGGGGTGGCGTGATGCTCCTGAATTCGCTGTTACCTCCTACACCCTGGGTATTGCACATCCGGCCGGTTTCCCGACATATTCCCTCTTGAGCAAGGCCATGACCTTTCTGCCTCTGGGCAGCATCCCTTTCCGGGTGACGCTTTTTTCCGTTTTAATGGCCGTGTTCTGCTTGTATTTACTTTATCTGCTGGTCGAGCGCCTTGCTTCTGACGAAAAAAACGGAGATACGGCGCCGAAGGCAGCGGTCTGGGCCGCGGCCGCGACAACCCTGGTTTTCGGGCTGACACGCACCGCCTGGGGAAACGCCACCGGGACGGAGGTATATGTTCTTAATCTTTTCTTTCTTGGCATCACGCTTTACGCCGGGCTGCGCTGGGCCGCGGGAAATCAGGATGCCTGGCTTTATGCCGCCGGTTTTCTTTACGGCCTGGCCGCGGGGAACCATGCCTCGGTGGCGTTTTACCTGCCGGCTTTTTTGATTTATTTTTTTCTAAACAGCCGCCAAGATACCTGGCGCCGCTTTATCTACCTGATTTTCTTTTTTCTGGTCGGGTTTTCGGTCTACATTTATCTGCCTTTGCGCTCAACGGCCAATCCGACCATCGACTGGGGCAACCCTGAAACCTGGTCTGCCTTCTGGCGGCATATAACTGATCGAAAAGACGCTGGATTTCATTTCCAGGAAGTCAGGGAAGGCATACGTTTTTTTGACTATGTCTGGGGCTTTCTTTCCCAGAGAACTCCCGGCTTTTTCTGGCCGCTGGGTCTGCCTCTGGTCGTGATTGGATTCTGGCGGATGATCAAAACAAACGCTTCCCTGGCTATTTGCCTGGCCCTGATTTCGCTGGCCAACCTGACCTTTTTCATCAGATGGATTTTGACCTCCGCCTTTTTACCAACCTATTTTTGCCTGGCCGTTTTTTGGGGGCTGGGGCTGGCCTGGCTTCTGGTCCGTCTCCAGGTGCCAGAGGCTTCCCGGCGCTTGTCGGTCAAAGTAATACTGACCATGGTCCTCTGTTTTATTTTTGCCGGCGGGATTTGGCTTCAATTTCCCACGCAAAACCGCTCAGACGCCTTTTTGCCTTTGGAAATTTTTCGTAAAGATTACGAGATGATGTCTCCTGACGCCATCAGTCTGACCGCCATTCTCTGGTTTCACCACCGGGCCTACCAGGATATTTATCGCCAGCGGGAGGACGTGGTGGTCATCGGTCTTTCTGATTTTGTCAGGCCGGATTATTTCAATCCTGTTACAGCGGATCGTTTTCCGCGCGTGGTTGTTCCTCCGGGCGGCTACGGGTATCAGAACGGGGTGGAGTTCCTGAAAAAATTCGTGGCGGCCAACCTGGACCAAGGCCGGGATATATACTGGGAACCCATAGATATGAACGAAATTTTCTATCCGAATCTAAAGCCGGATCTCGACATCCTGTTCAAGTTCACCCGGCGCCCGATAAAAAAGCTGCCTCAGGAAATGGTGCAGCGGGCGTTCGACCGCCTGCGCACTATGCTCAAACGGCAGATTGAGGATGAAGGCATGCTTCTGGATAAGGAAGTGGACGCATATTATGTCGACTTCCTGGCTGAATACGCCCGTTATTTGCGCCTTCACGGCCGCGCGACCGATTCGATCAGCCTCCTTAAAATGGTCCAGGGGCTTTTCGGCGCAAAGGGTAAAAACACCCTGACCCTGGACAAGCTGACTTATTTGGAAAACCTCACGGGCGTGGCCTATTTAGACCTGGGCCGCGTTAAAGAGGCTGAAGAAATTTTTAAAAAGATTACGGCCCGCAATAAATACTACTATGATGCTTATGCCAACCTGGGCATGATTTACCTCAAGACCGGTCGCCTTGAACAGGCGCGCGCGTCTCTGGAGAGGGCGGTAAAACTGGCTCCCGGATATCCGGAAGCCTATGTCAGCCTGGGGCAATATTACCACCGGAAGGGTGACCTGAAGCGGGCGCGGGAGTATTACACCTTGGCCCTGAAGCGAGCGCTTAAACCCAGCCTGATTTCCATGATCAAACGAGGATTGGCCTCACTTTCAGAAAAGAAGGAGACCTCGCCCTAATGCCTGTTAAAGCCGGTTGGTCCAGGTTCCTGCATTTTGCCGTTCTGGCCTTGGTAGCCGTCATCATGATGGCCGGGATTCTTGAATTCCGGGCCAGGTCTGAACTTGCTCTCGCCAGAGAGGCTCTCAGCCGTTCGGAAGTGCCCGAGGCGTTAAAGCATTACAGCCGCGCTTTGAACTGGTACGTGCCGTTTGGTTCGGCCGAGACCGCCGCCCAGGAGCTTCTTGAGCTGGGGCTGAAGTTAAAAGATCAGGGTCATTTCGAAGAGGCCCGCCTGGCCCTGTCACGGCTTCGGTCCGGCCTGTACGGTGACCGCGGTTTTTACACCCCCCGGATGGATTTGATCAAGCGCGCGGAGACGCCTCTGGCCGAATTGATGGCGCGGTTCAAGCTGGGCAAAGAGGCGAAAAAGGCAGACCTTAAGGCCGCTGCTCAAACCTATCTGGATCTTTATGACCGGCCGACCCGGCCCGGGATCGGCCCCGCCCTGGCCGCGGTCGGAGGTTTTCTGATCTGGGTAGCCGGGGCGCTTCTTTTTATCATTCAATTTAGCCTGAATAAAAAGAGCTGGGGGAAAACCTGGCCCTGGGCCCTGATCTGGTCCATCGGTTTTGTTATCTGGCTTTGGGGGCTCAAATGGGCCTGAGCAGCAGCCTCATAAATTTGATATTGATTCTGCTTGGTTTAATTGTTGCCGGGTGGGGGCTCAGCCGAAAATCTTTTTTCGGCGTCCTGGCGGCTCCCTTGGGCTGGGTTGTTTTTATGATCAGCCTGGTGCGCTTTCTCCTGCCCGGCTTTTTTGGCTCTTGATGTCCCGGGTGAAAAAACCGGCCGAATTGACAAGAAAAAAGCGGCCCGGCCACATGGAGGCCGCCTCCGGCAAGCCTTCACCTCCCCTTGTCTTCACTCGCATGACCAGGGGCATCCTGCTGATTTTACTCCTGCTGGTTATTCTTTGGGCCGGGTTGCTTGATCTCCTGCCCCCAACGCAGAGAGACGCCCTGATTCATCACCTGGCCATACCCAAGCTGTGGCTCAAACAGGGTCTCCTGTCTGAAATACCCTGGGCCAGTTTTTCCTACTATCCCATGAACCTGGACCTTTTGTATTTGATCCCGCTGGCCCTGGGTGCTGACTGGAGCGCCAAGCTCATACACCATGGCTTTGGTCTGCTCACCGCACTTTTCATTTATATATTTTTAAAAAGACGACTTGGGACGGATTGGGCGCTCCTGGGAAGCCTCCTGTTTTTAAGTACGCCCATTGTCATGCGTTCATCCGCCTCGGCCTATGTGGACCTGGGGCTTGTCTTTTTCATCACCCTATCCTGGATGATGCTGATACAATGGACTTCAACCGGCCGGACTATTGTTTTTTTCATATCGGCCGCAGCCCTGGGCCTGGGGCTTGGGACCAAGTATAACGGCCTCATCGCCCTGCCCCTGCTGACGGCGGGGGTGATGGTGCTTTGCGCCTGGGAGGGAAAAAGCTTTTGGTATACTCTCTCCCGGGGCTTTCTCTTTTTGACCCTGGCCCTGCTTGTCTTTTCGCCCTGGATGATCAGAAACCTGATCCTGACCGGCAACCCGCTTTATCCTCTCTATAACCATTTTTGGGGGCTGCCGGATGTGGCCCCGGCCGGCTTGAAGGTTAATATTTTTACCGAGCGGCATCAGCTCTACGGCGAATCTTTTCTGAAAATTCTGCTGGTCCCGGTAAGGGCTTTTTTCATTGGCCGTGATAATTACCCCCGCTTCTTCGATGGAGTTTTAAATCCTATTTTGCTGGTTCTGCCGCTTCCGGCTCTGATAAGACCCCGAAACAGGCACCTGCGTCTCCTCGGGTTATTCGCTTTGCTGTGGGTTATTGGAATTTTTTTCCAATCCACGTTTCGAATCAGGTACATACTTCCAGTTTTGCCGGTCCTGGTGGTGCTCACGGTGTACGGTCTCCGCGAGACGTGGATTTTTCTGGGCAGGCACCTGAGGTATGAAGCGGCTTTTATCCCTTTTTTCTGCATCCTGGCTTTTTCCCTGTATTTGAATGCCGCCTGGGCGTATGGCTACTGGCAAAAAACAAATCCTCTGCCTTATCTCTTGGGGCGGGAGACCAGGGAGGCTTACTTAACAAGGAGTTTGGACCATTACGAGGCGATGACGTTCATTAACCGAAACCTGCCGGCTGATTCCAGGATACTTTTTCTCTTTGCCGGAAACCGCGGCTATTACTGCGACCGGGACTACTTTTATCATACTTATTATTCCGGGGAGATTTTGAAACCCGTGCTGGCCAAGTCCCATTCACCCCTTGAGATTCGCGAGGCGCTTAAGAAATTGAAGGCCACGCACATTCTGACCCGGGAAAAGCTTTTAACGGACTGGCTCGCGCATACCTTCCCGGCGGATAAGTTGCTTATCTGGCAGGATTTTGTTAAGTATTATCTGAAGCCATGCTACCGGGGACACGGTTTTACACTCTATGAAATCAATCATGGAAACGGGTGAGAGGTAAAATGTATAAGCAAAGCTTGATCTGCGCTGTCATTCCCGCCTACAACGAGGAAAGCCAAATAGGAATGGTTATTGAGACCATGCCCGATTACATTGACCATATGGTGGTTGTTGATGATGCAAGCCGGGACAAGACGGTGGAGGTTGTCAAAAAATATCAGCAGGAAAACAGCAAAATCATTCTTTTAGAACACGAACACAACCAGGGTGTCGGCGGGGCCATCGCGACCGGGTATAAATGGGCCCGGGATAACGGCATGGATATCGCTGTGGTCATGGCCGGGGACGGACAGATGGACCCCCGCGACCTGCCGGCCCTGCTGGACCCGGTGGTGGATGAAGGCGTGGACTACACCAAGGGGAACAGGCTCTTTACCGGTGAGGCTTATTCCAAGATTCCCAAGGTCCGTTATTACGGCAACGCCTTTCTCTCCCTGTTGACCAAAATTTCATCAGGTTACTGGCATGTCGCTGATTCCCAGTCCGGGTACACGGCCATCAACTCCAAGGCGCTTCATACCATCAACTGGGACAAAATGTACAAACGCTACGGGCAGCCCAACGATCTCCTGATCAAGTTGAATGAGTTCGATTTCAGAGTCAGGGATGTGCAGACAAGGCCTGTTTACAACATAGGGGAGACTTCAGGCATCAAGCTGTGGCGCGTTATTCCTAAAATCATGTGGATTCTGTTTCGAGGCTTCTGGCAGAGGTTTTTCTTCAAGTATGTTATCAGGGATTTTCATCCCTTGATTTTCTTTTATCTGCTTTCCTTTATCCTGCTTACCTTGAGTGTGCCCCTGACCATCAGGCTGTTTTATATCTGGGTGGTCAGTGGAGATATTCCTGATATTAACGCCATGGTTTTAGCTTTTACTCTTATCAGCGGGCTGCAGACCCTTTTTTTTGGCATGTGGTTTGATATGGATTATAACCGCCGCCTGAGGTGACTGAGAAAACCGGATCAACCGGTTTTCCCGCTTCTTAAAAAATGCAGACCGGCCAGACCGGCAGCCGCCAGGGAGAGGTCGGCGGCTGTCTGGGCCAGCCTCATTAAAATGGCGATAATTCCGGCGATCCCGGCTCCGGTAACAGGCGTCAGCAGCATCAGCAGGATGCCTTCGTAAACCCCGATTCCCGCGGGAGCGAATATGGCCAGGAATCCGGCCACGCTGGCCAGGCAGGACACTCCCGCGATGGTCGGTAAGGTCGAAAAAGGAATGTCCACGATTCCCAGGACCATAATGGCCGCTCCCGAGATGTACAGGCCAAGCTGAATCATAAACCCGAAAAGAAATTTCGTCATGCTGAAGAGGCTCAGGTTGAATGTGAGCGGCGGCTGCTTGACCAGGCCTAAAACGAAATTGATCACGCGCCGGTAAATAGCCGGATGGAGAAAAACGAGCGCCAGCACCACAAAGAAACCGGCCGGAAGCACGAATTGAACGAATTGACCGCCCAGTTGACTATGCGCCTGGACCATGACCAGTATCAGGCCCAGCAGCGCGGCCCCGGAAAGCCCCAGGCCCGTGATCAGGACGATGGCCGGGCCGCTGACGGCGAGTGAAATGCCGAATGACCCCGCGATGGCGGCGTGACCCGCCATGGAAAGCACCTTGCCCGGGAGATATTTGCCGAGGGGAGGCACTGTCAGCAGGACAAAAGACTGGACCTTTGACAGGCTTGAGCCCAGACCGCGGTAGAGGTTTCGATAGATCCACGACCCGACCAGGCTTGCGGCCATTATCACGGCCGCGCCCAGCACGATCAATGCGGGCTTGAAAACCAGGACCGACCAATCCACCTGGCGGATTGACCGGTAAAACAGGAGGCTCACGAACCAGACTACGACGATAAAAAGAACGGCCTTAATTGCTAAAGCAATCCAGCGCCGTGAGCCTTTTTCCCTGGCCGTCTCTTGAATCATCAATCCGCCGTTATTTATATACTTTCTTGCCAGCGCGGCCTTAACCAAAAAAATTAATCGCCAATAATAGAGGCAGCCGGCCAATATGCTGGATAGATTCGATTGTCATTCATGATCATCCGGGGCGTTGATTGGGTTTCAGGGTAAAAGTATAGTGCTTATATTTTGAGATCTCTTAAAAACTTCGACTTCGAGCCGAATTCATGGTCAGCCTTCCGCTAAACACAGCGATGGTAAAGCGGTCACGGATAAATTTTCACCCGGTCCCGTTGCCGCGCCCATACTATGGATAAGACACCTACCTGTCAAAATTGGGTGATACCGCCTCAATGATTTATCATAACTGACCCGTAAAGGCAAAGCCAAAAGACTTTCGGAAGCGAAAGCGGTAACAAAGAAATGTTTTTTTAGTTTTTACCTGTTACTGGTTTTGACATCCAGGGATTTTTACCTTAAAGTAGCCAAAGCTGTATGTGAGCACTTAACCGCATTTTAAATCATGATACGGCAAAGGTATCGCCCTGAAAGAGGTTATTCTTATGCAATATGAGACCTTACTGTTTGCCCGTGAAGGCGACGTGGCCGTGATAACTTTAAACAGGCCGGAGCGAATGAACGCCATCAGCAACCAGATGCGTTACGAACTGCCAGAAGCCATTGACGAGGCCAACCGGGATGAAGATATCGGCGCGATAGTGCTTACCGGCGCGGGCAAGGCTTTTTGCGCCGGAGCCGATGTCTCGCGTTTCGAGAAAAGAGACAAGCCCGAAGACATCCCCAGTCCGCGTTTTGAATGGGTAGAGCAAGTCTGCGCTTCCAAGCCCATTGTTTGCGCTATCAACGGCTATGCCGTGGGCGCGGGCCTGACGCGAACTCTGCCCTGCGACGTCAGGATAGCCTCAACAGCGGCTTCCTTTTCGGTGCGTTTTGTTAAACTCGGACTCGTCCCGGAACTTGGCAGTACTTTTTTTCTCCCCCAGATAGTGGGCTTGCAGGCAGCCATGGACCTATCGCTCTCAGGCCGAACGATCGACGCCCAGGAGGCTTTAAGAATCGGCCTGGTAATGAAGGTCGTCAAGCCCGAAGCGCTCATGCCCGAGGCATTGAGTCTGGCTGAAAGTTACGCGAACAATCCGCCTGAAGCCGTGAAGGCCGCGAAGAAGCTTATTTTAACCAACGCGGTTGAAAGAAACATCAAAGAAGTGATGCGCCGGGAGAACGAGGTATTTTTAACCCGCGTCGGTTCGCCCGAAAACCTGGAGGCGGTCGCTGCTTTCAGGCAGAAACGCAAGCCGGATTTTAAATCTCTTGGCAAAAAAATTAGTTGACCTTAATTCGCTGTCGTCCGAAAATTTAAATCCTCGGGATATTAATATATTCCTGCGCCTCAAATTTTTCGGCCAAGGATTCATATCTTGCAAAAGCAAAAACAGCCTGGCGGCATTTTAGCCAATCCCTCAAGATATCGCTGGGTTATGTTTGCCGTTGTCGGCGCTATCTATTTTCTGGCCTGCCTGCACCGGATCGCCCCCACGGTTATTGCACGCGATCTCGCCCGGGCCTTTCAGGCCGACGCCGTGACGCTGGGCATGATAGCCTCAGCCTATTTTTTAGTCTATTCCGCGGTCCAGCCGCCGGTTGGCGTGCTCTCCGACACCATCGGGCCCAAGCGAGTAATCACCATCTTTACAGCTTTGGCTTGCCTGGGGGGCCTGATCTTCGGAATAGCGCCCAACGGCGTGACGGCCATACTGGGGCGGGCCCTGATCGGCGCCGGCGTGGGCGGGGTGTTCA
>CAZVRN010000089.1:0-9733 GCA_964629485.1 uncultured Thermodesulfobacteriota bacterium
CGTTGTGCCCGCTTTCAGGCCGATAATATAAGCGGCCAGGAAGTCAGCGCCGTCTATTTTTTTCCATTCGCCCAGGGAGAGTAAGCCCGGGAAGAGGGTCACGGAAGGATGACCGAGAAAGAAGGCCATGGTATCGTCATAATCCAGGGCATGTGAGGCGGCTCCGTTAATAAGCGCCGCCTGGGTGACACTTTTTTTAAACCCGTGGCCCAATATGGTCGCCTGCTCCGCTCCCCCCAGGAGTTCAGCATGCCTGATCAATTTCAGCACCAGCGGTTCATCTTTACCAGCCATGGTCACGCCGAGCCAGTCCAGCAAGGCGACCTTGGCATGCTCGAAAACCGAGGCCGGGATTAATGAAGCGTCGGTGTTTACGATGAACTCGGCCAGTTTTTCTGTCATGGCTGATGGTTGGTTTTGCATAGATTTTTTTCTCCCTTGAATACTGCGCTAACTATGTCCTTGGCTTGCGGTTCAATGTTCGTAACCAGCCTTTTTTCAAGCCTCGGACAATAACTTGTACAGGGGGGATATGATTTCCTGAGCAATAGAGTAAGGGTCGCTTTCGCGGTTAAGGATTTTTTTAACGGCCCGGTCAAGCTCTCCGTCTTTCTTCCAGTTATTCTTGATAAGCCCTATGATTTCCTTCTCCACCAGGCCGATCAGTTCTTCCTCCACCCGGATTTCCTGCCAGAGAGTACGTTTACCCAGGGTTTCGAGCAGCCCAAGCGTTTGTTCTAAAAGTTCGGGAATGCCTTCCCCCTTTGTGGCAACGGTTTTCACAATAGGGGGTTTGCGGGCGCTGGTATCCATGTCGAGGTCTAGCATGGTCTTTATATCCATCTCCACCTGGTCCGCGCCGTCAAAATCGGCCTTGTTGACCACAAAGATATCAGCGATTTCCATAATACCGGCCTTGATAGCCTGCACCGCGTCGCCCTGTCCGGGAACGCAGACCACCAAAACCAGATCAGCGGTCCTGACCACCTCCACCTCGTCCTGCCCCACACCGACGGTTTCAATGAGGATATAATCCTTGCCGAAAGCATCCAGGATTTTAACCACATCCCGGGCAGACTGGTTCAATCCGCCCAGGGCTCCTCTGGTGGCCATGGAGCGAACGAAAACATCTTCAAGATCACTTACGTCCATCATTCTGACGCGGTCTCCCAGCAAAGCGCCTCCCGAGAAAGGGCTTGAAGGATCCACGGCGATGATCCCGACTGTAAATCCTTTATCCACCAGGGCGCGGGTGATTCGGTTGGTGAGTGTGCTTTTGCCGGTGCCTGGTGAGCCTGTAATACCCACCACCCGGGCCTTGCCCGTGTCCGGAAAAATTTTCTTCATGGCGTCCATCCATCCGGGTTCACGATTTTCAACCCGAGTAATGAGCCTGGTCAAAGCGCGGATGGAGCCGTTTTTCATTTCATTGATCAGTGTTTCCCATTTATTCGTCATGTTTGTCCTGTCCTTTACAGAAGTGGCAACCTGATGAGCTCTTTTTAATTGCCGGTAAAATTCGGCTTGCGCTTCTGCAGAAAGGCCATCTGTCCCTCTTTGAGGTCTTTACTGGCGAAAGCCTCACGGATAAGGGCCTCAGCCTCTTTCTTGTCCTCCTCGCTTAAGCTCCAGAAGCGACCGAACATGTTTAATATCTTTTTGGTTCCTTTAAGAGAGAGCGGCGCGTTTTGGGTGATTTCTCCGGCGAGCTGATAGGCAAACGATTCAAGGTCGGCCCTCGGAATCAGAAAATCCACCAGCCCCTTTTCCTTGGCCTCAGGTCCCCGATACGTGCGGGCTGTCAGAAAAACCTCTTTGGTCCTGGCCATTCCCAGGACGTCCAAAAATTGTTTCAGTCCATCAGGGTGATAGACCAGGCCAAGCTTGGCCGGCGGCATGCCCATGCGGATATCTTCCACCGCTATGCGGATATCGCAGCACATGGCAAGATTGAATCCGGCCCCGAAAGTGTAGCCGTTCATCATGGCGATGGTCGGGTAGGGGTAATTCTTCACGCTTTCAAAAGCCAGCTCCAAAGGATTTCGCCTCTTGAGCTTTTCTTGAACCTCGGGAGGCACTTCGGTGGGGATGGAACCAATATCATAACCGGCACAAAAAGCCTTCTCACCTGCACCCCTGAAGACAACCGCTCGAACATCATCGCTTTTGGAAAACTCCTCCAGGACCTGATAGAGTTTAATAAGTATTTCCGGCGTCACAGAGTTTCTTTTTTCCTGACGGTCAAAAATAATTGTTAAAATATAATCTTTTTTTTCAACCTTGAGTTCTTCATTTTGCATTAGCGTCCTCCTTACACAAGACCAATTCTCTGTATAGTTAAATTTTTTCGAAAAAATACCTGAGGGCTGCTTTAGAACGCCTTCTGAATTATTTCCGGCCTCGGCAAAACTGTCCGCCAGGATTCATCCGGCGTACCGGAAAATTGTTGCTTTATTTCTTGGTTTTGACGTGCCGGTTGATCACATCCGTGACCTGGCTGATATCTGTCCCGGAAGTAAAAACCTCCAAGACGCCCATTTCCTTGAGCAATTTTTTGTCTTCCTCCGGAATCAGGCCGCCGACAAGTACAATGATATCTTCCCCGCCTTTTTCTCGTAATTTTTCTAGAACGCGTTTGGTTAAAGGTATATGAGCGCCTGACAGTATGGACAGGCCGATCACATCAACGTCTTCCTGTATGGCAGTGTTCACAATTTGATCCGGAGTTTGACGAACGCCCAGGAAAATGACCTCAAACCCGGCGTCCCTTAAACCGTAGGCAATTACTTTTGCGCCCCTGTCGTGTCCATCCAGTCCTATTTTTGTGACAAGCACCCTGATTTTTCTACCCATCTCCCTTCTCCTCTAATCAAATATTGGGTCACACTCAATCAAGTCTACAGGCACCTTGGTGCGGCGTTCAATCTCCAGATAAACCCGCGCCGTGAGATCCCGTCCCCATCCGCTCAAAGAAAAGGCCGAGGAGGGAATGATAACAAGATCCGGTTGAACTTTCGTTTCAAGAATAAATGTCTCTATGGCCTTAATAAAATCTTCAACGACCATCAAATCTCCCATAAAGATATTTCCGCCGAAATAATGATTCCGGGGAACCCTGATATGCAGTTTAGCCCCCAGGTAACCCCTGTTTTGAGCCAGCAACATCTCTAAAGATGGACGCACCAGGGATGAGGTGAGCAGCAAGACCTCCTCTGCCGAATGAGATGATATCGCCTCTCTCAGTTTTTCAGTCCATTCCAGGGGGATGCCTGAAGAAGAAAAAACAGCTCCCAGGTGAGTTACGCTTTCCGGCGCATAAGGATAGTCAAAGCTGGTAAGGTCCAGCTTTTGACCAGTTTTATTTCTTTGAACCGTAATGGTTGCTTCGGCAAGGTCGCTTTCATGCAGCAATGTGAGCAGAGACCGGGCTTGAGGCCGGTTCTTAACCGGCAGCCCGTTCACCTTGTAAATACGATCCCCGCGGCGAAGGCCCGCCTTGGCCAAGGGTGAGTTTTTTATGACACCGATCAAAACCGGATCATTGACCTTGTCCGGCTCGGTATATTCTTCGTACAGACCCGGTCGAATGACAATCGGACAGTTCATGTCAGAACGCATCTCCTGAACCGAGGATTTTATACAGCCCCAAACCATGTCGAGATCAAACAAGACTTTTTCCGAAAAAGCGCGGGAGTAACCGGGAAGGCTGATCTGAATTAAGGTCGGCTCGAATTCCGTAGCAAAGCTCACTGTTTTTCGTAAGTCGTCCAGCATGATCTCCTGGGACGGAAACGGCCAGGGGACAATTACCACGGAATAGGGAATTCGGGCTTCTTTGAGCAGACCTAAGGCGGATAAAGCGATTTGCGGTTCCGGATCGCCCATCAGCCACTTCCGGCGCTTCGGCGAGGCTGAATTGAGCGAGATGTCAAGATAAATCGGCTTGTAATTCTCCAAGGCCCTGATCATCTCCGGGGTCAGTACGGAGCCATTGGTATTGATTCGAAACGGTTCCGCCGTTTTTTGGCGTAACTCTCCCAGAATGTCAAGGATATGGGGGTGCGCCAGGGCTTCGGCCGGGCTGCCCATGTTGGGGAAAACGTTCAGCCTTGAGGCGGGCACATAGTGCCTGATGCGCTCCTGTATTTCTTTATATTCTTCTTCGGGATCGCGCGGCTCCGGCCTAAGTGTAGATGGGGCCCCGCGGTTGTAGCAAAACCGGCAGCTCAAATTACACCTGGACGCAGCGTGGGCAATAATGTCAGCGGCTCCGCCGCCCGGGCCAAGCCATTGATTCAGATTTTTGATTCTGAATTCATTTGGCCGGATTGTCTTGCCGTCCGCCTTGAGGTCAATGATACTGGTCAGGGCTTCGAGAAGGCGCTGGATAAAACGCAGCCTGGGCTCATACAAGTCCAGGGGATCGCAATGTCCTGAACTATCCGCGTCCCCAGGCGGGTACAGTGGATAAACGGCGACCCGATCATTAAGGAATCTGTATCCGTCAACCATGACGTCCTGCTGCCCCTGTGTCGGTGTCAGGAAGTTGAATAATTCCCTGAGAAGCGTCCCGAACAGGTCGTTGAGGCTGAAAATCGGAGCTCGGGAAGACTCATTAAGGGGAAATGTAAAAGGATCTTTGGTCATGATTCATTAAACTTTTTTACGGGTCTGCTTTTAATCCGGTTCGTAATGGCTGCTTGGACCCAATTAAATGATTTAACTTCAAAAGTGTGACATATTTTAGCAGAGTATGGCCCGTGAGACCATGAATATTTTCACGGAGATTAAAAAGCGCTGCGGTAGAGTAAAAAAATAATGTATGAACAGGTTGTTTGGAAACGTCCTTGATTCCAGGCCGGCTTGCTAATAGAATACGCGGTAAAAAAATCGAGGAGTGCCCATGAGCGATTATTTGGAAGACTTAAAAGAGAAGACCAGGCAGACGGCGGAATTGTATTTTAAAGGACTGCCTCCTGAAGAGCGCGCCTATAACCTGTGGCGGTCTTTTGACAAGGACCTGGCCAAGGAAATATCCATGCACTACACCGGAAGGCTCTACGCGCGGGAAAAAATACCGCACCAGACCAGGCAGTTGGCCACCGTAGCCGCCTTGACGGTCCTGGAAAGAAAAGAAGAGCTCAGAACGCACATCTGGGCGGCTTTGAACGTGGGCTGCACTTCAGAGGAGATTGCGGAAGTCATTTTCCAGATGGGCACCTACGGCGGAGTCCCGGTGGTCAACACCGCTTTGAAGATTCTGCGGGAAGTTCTTGAGACAAGGAATTCTTAAGAGGTCTTGGGGTTCAATTTTTAACCCGGATTATTGTTCGTTGTTTGTGATAACCTGGAGGCACGGTCATGTTTGGCGCGACTATGGAGTGTGGCCCCATGAGTGTTCCGGGGCTGGTGACGGTGTTGCATCCGGTAGAAGTATTATCACCTAAAATAGCGCCTAATTTACGTAAGTTTAATTCCATTATTTCATTTTTTACTTTAAGTTTAATCGGCCCTTTTGCAATCTTGAAATTGGCTAGTTTGGTCCCGGCGCCCAGATTGACGTTTCGGCCGAGGATACTGTCGCCGAGGTAGGCAAAATGTCCGGCCTTGGCCCCGTCAAGCATCACGGAATTTTTCATCTCCGTGACATGACCGACCACGCAGGCCCGGCCGACCAATGTGGCCCCGCGTAAATAGGCCCCCTGCCGAACCTCGGTATTGTCGCCTATGATTGCCGGGCCCTTGATTAAGACCCCGGATTCAATCACTACGCCGTGACCGATCTGGATATCATCGTCCATGAAGGTCACACCGGCGTAAATGACCGTGGCTTGTTCGAGTTTTTCTCCGCGATAGAATACCGCGAACTGTCCCTTGGTTGTATCCCCGGGTTTGAGTTCGAAATCCTGGGTGATGATTTTATCCTGCCACAGAACATGGGTCTTGGAAAGCAAGTCCCCTTTTTTTCGTATTTGTCGGACAGAAGAGGTCAGGTTTTCCCTGATGAATGGTTTTATTCGCGGGATGGCGTCCCAGACGATGTCCAGCCCGTGAAACAGCGGTTTGGCTTCAAGACCTTCCAGTTCAAAAAAAGATTCCGGTTTCAGCATAATGGAGTCCTTGGGTCGCGTGAATTTGAAGGCACTGATTTTTCATGGGCGCTAAATTTTCTTACCCCTTCTCTTTATTTCTTCGACAAAAACCAGCTCGCCCAGATTATCCGGAACGCATATGATGGCCCGCCCCCCGTTTATTCTGGATATCTGGCGGATAAACTCCACCAGCACCGGGTTATCGTCGAGCATAAACGTGTCAATATTCATGCCTTGAGCGGTTACTTTTCTCACTTCGGCCAGGGTGGCCTTGCAGGCGTTGGGGCTGATGCCGAACATACTGTTGGGCAGTTCAACGTGAAGGTGATCGCCCAGATAGTAGGCCGTGGGCTGCCCGTCCGTGATGACAGTGACCCTGTTGTTCCTGTTCCCGCTTCGTTTTATCAGCTTCATGGCAAGACGCAGCGCACCCTGGAGGTTGGTATAAGCCTGGCCCCAGTCCCAGACAGACAGGGCCAGCTCTTTCCCTTTAAGCTCCCTGGCCTCGGTTGAGAAGCCGATGATGTAAAACTTATCCTTGGGGAACCGCGTTCTGATATAATGATCCAGGGCCAGAGCGACCCGTTTTGCCGCGTGAAATCGACCTTCCCACGACATGGACCATGATAGATCCAGGAGCATGACCGTTGTGGTGGTGATACGCTGTTCCCTTTCTCTTACATGGAAATCTTCAGGCAAGAGGTGCAGACGTCCGTCTTCGGCGGGCGGCCGTGATACTGCGTTCAGGATGGTTTTGGTAATATCCAGGTCAAACCTGTCTCCGAATTGGTAGGGCCGTGATGTATCCGGTTCGATTTCCCCGGACTGGGGAGCATCCCCGAAATGCCCTCCCTGCTTGTCTTTTCTTACCTGGTAATAAACCTGGCCAAAAGCCAGTTCCCCCAGGGCGCGCATGCCCTTGGGAGTCATATGGAAACCGGCCTTGTCAAACCTGACGATTCCTTCTTCAGTAATCATTTCGGGAAGCTGCAGAAGTATGGCTAAAGACTTGGAAGCTTCTTCACCCAGCATGTCTCTGATGGCCTGAGGATCTATTGACTGGATATCTCCGTTTAAAAGCCGTTCCTGGAGATTTTCAAGTGATTTAAACTTCCTCATTAATTCAAGGGCCTGCTCAAAGTCCAGAGACTCGTCTCCTTGAAACTTCTGCGAATATTCGGCGTAAAATTCATAAAGCTCTTGAATTTCATCCCCTCTTTGTTGCCAGTAATTGTAGGTTTCCCGGCTTGACTCATTCATAAAAGGGAAATTTTCAAGACTTTTGATTTTTTCAAGCAGCCCGGGCGGGAGGTCTTCATATCGCGGGGACGCTTCCGCGCCTCTTTCCTGTCTGGTCATGGCCTCTTCAGCCAGCAGTCTTTTCATGTCATCGATGGGCTGGTCAAAGGCTTTTTCAAGGTTGTATTTTGAAAAAAGGTCGCGCTTTTGCTTCTGAATTTCCTTGAGCATCTCCTCGAGGCCCATGACCCTGAAGTTCATGCCAGCCATGGGAAACCCATCCCAGAGCATTTGAGCCAGGGACATATTTGGAGTCATGCCTTTCATGATATTTTCCATGAAGGCATCCATTACTTCTTTTTTCTTCAATGAAAAAGGAAGCTGCGTGCCATCCCAGGCGAGATATCGAATTAATTTCATTTGTAAACTCTCCGTTTATCGATGACTTCCCGATTGAGCTGATTTGAGAGGTGCAATCCTTCCAGAATGAATTCGATGGCCGAGGAAACCTCAGGCGGACTTTCCGGATTCACCAGCGACCGGACCGCCTCCTTCATCCCTGGAATGACTTTCAACCCGTCCATATAATCTTTCGAGGGGAGTAATTGCGAAACCTCCGCCCCCATCCCGTTATCAAACGCCTCGATGATCGATGTAAGCTGTTCTATTTTGAAGTGTTCGTCAAAAACAACCTTGATGGCCCGCTTGACCAAATCTTCCATCAGTTCATCTTCATTGGTGTCAGCCGCTTCGTATTCCAGTTCCAGCTTTCCCATAATGGCCGGATATGTAGATTCGAGGTCTGTTATTCTGGGTGTTGCGATATCTTCGTTCATCTCGAAACATCGTCTGAAGGCGCTGCCGATAATGGATTCATAACCCCTTATCGAAATCCGGCAACTTACCCCTGAATGCTGGCTGATATCCGGTGTGTTTCGCGCTTGAAATGTCATCTCAGCCAGAATTTCTTTGATAAAATCGGGTACAATGATCTTCACCCCGTCGATATTCAGGGGCTTGGCTTCTTGTTCCATGATTTCAATTTCCAAATCCCTTTTCTGCGGGTAGTGTGTTCGGATCTGTACGTCAAAGCGGTCTTTCAGGGGAGTAATGATGCGGCCCCGGCTGGTGTAATCCTCTGGATTGGCGCTGGCCACAACGAGAATATCCAGCGGAAGACGCACCGGAAATCCTTTTATCTGAAAATCATTCTCTTCCATTACGTTGAAAAACGCCACCTGGATTTTCTCGGCAAGGTCCGGTAATTCGTTTACGGCGAAAATGCCTCGGTTCGCCCGTGGAATAAGTCCGAAATGAATAGCGCTCTCGTCGTCAAGCGTTCTCCCTTCGGCAACTTTGATGGGGTCTACCTCCCCAATAAGGTCGGCTGTGCTTACGTCGGATGTGGCAAGCTTTTCGACCAGCCGCCTGTCCCTTTTAACATAGGCAATAGGCAGATCATCTCCCATTACAGAAAGTCTTTTTTTGCAATCCACGCAAATCGGTTTGAACGGATCGTCATTGATCGGGCAGCCTGCTACCGCCGGAATTTCTTCATCCAGAAAATCGACCATACTCCTGATGAGCCGACTTTTCCCCTGGCCTCTTTCACCCAGCAGAATGATGTTGTGTCCGCACAGGATTGCGTTTATAAGCTGGGGGATAACTGTGTCATCAAAGCCGATCAGTTCAGGGAACAGCGGTTCATGATTTTGTAATTTCCTGATTAAATTCATTCGCATCTCTTCGCGAACGCCAGGCAGACGTTGGGTTGTTTTTTTTAATGCTCCCAGGGTTTGAGGTTTTTGGGTGGCCATAAATACTCCTTTCGCATACTTTCATAGAGGCGGGGTATTATCAATATTATTATATTCGCCTTGGAGGTAAGCGTCAAGATTAATACATTAAGATATGGCTTAAAAAGCCCTGGAGTTGCATTTTTTTAACATTTTGTTTTCTTTAGTAAAATAAAGATGCTTGCTCTTGGCCGTTTTGGTGGAAATTCAGGAGGAACCAGAAGGCAAAAGGCGTAAAGGGTAGGGAGTCAAAAGGAAGCATGAAGGTATCTTTTTTTGAAATAGCAACCGGTTCGCTTATTTAAAGATAGGGCCTCAGGTCTGTTTCATCTCAAAAACGCATCAGTGATATTCTCCGCTGCGTTTCGGGTGGTATGCGCAACAAAATTACTGATTCTTAAGAAATCCCGGATGGTATATGGTTTCAATCATATCGATCGTGCTGTTCAATTGCAGGGCGGCTGCCTATCGCTCGGGCTTGAACTCCACGGTCTCCTTTCAATTAACAACTTGGTTTTTAACTTCGTTCATGGTTTCTATAAGCAGGTCAAGGTCTGTGAAAGGTTTGATAAAGTAACCCGCTGCGCCTGGGCTCAAATACTCTAT